>CADBUK010000180.1 GCA_902797915.1 Oscillospiraceae bacterium | reverse complement strand
ACCTTGCGGCAAGGATTACCGATTTTGACGGCAAGCCCGTATATGAGGCGGCAACGGAGCAGGCGGACGGCGAATACATAAGGCACTGCAAAAGCGTTTCGGGCGGGCAGATTGAATGGCTTGAGGACGTTACGGCGGTAACGCAGCAAAAGCGGCAGCTTGAAATCGCAAAGCAGAGGCTTGAAAATCGCGCGGAGCTTCAGGAGCAGGAGAACAAGCTGAAGGAGGAGCGTATCAGGATTGCGGAGCAAAAAATGCTTTATGATAAGATGAACGCCTCCTTTGCGCCGCAGACGGAGCTGATACGCCGCCTTGTTTCAAACGCTAACGAAAGCGAAGAAAAATGGAAGGAAAATATGCTGTGGGTGTGCGTAATAGGCGCGTACATCAAGCGAAAATCAAACCTTATTCTTCTTTCGGCAAACAGCGAGCGCATATCCTTTAAAGAGCTTCAGCTTGCCTATCTTGAATCGTTTTCCTATCTGACAAGGGCGGGCGTTGACTGCGAAATTGGCAGCGTGCCCGAAATCAGCCTGCCGTCAGGGCTTCTGCTCTACGCTTACGATGAGTTTGAAACCCTGCTTGAAAAGAAAATTCCCGACGTCAGCCGCATAAAAATTGATATAATTGAAAAGAAAAGCAGCATTTTATTTGACATAAAGTTTGATGAAACGCCCCTTATGTTTGAGTTTGACAAGGAGGGCGCGGTATGAACACTATTTTCTACAACCCCACCGTCAGAGGTCTGCTTTCGCTGTGGCTGCTTTTTGTCTGCCTTACGCTTGTCTGGGCGGTTATGCGGCTGCTGCAGCAAAAAAGGTATAAGGTGCTGCTGCCCACCCTTGCCGTGTTTGCGGGGTGCGATATTTACTGGCAGTATCTTAACGCTTACAGCTATTATATCGGCAGCAACAAGGAGTACTATAAAATAGATTATGCGCCGATTTGGATTATTGCAGCCGCAAATCTGATTTTAACGGTTGCTGCGGCGGCGATTACCCTGCATATTTCCAAATGGCAGAAAACGCATATCTGCGCCGTTTCAATCAAGGAGGGGCTTGACACTCTGCCCTCGGGCGTGTGCTTTTATGAAAGCGGCGGCAGAATTTATCTTGTTAACGACGCTATGGACAGGATAACGCAACTTCTTATCGGCAGGCACCTTTTTAACGGCGAAATTTTATGGAGTATTCTTAAAGAAAAAAGCGCACCCATTGACGATGAAAACAAGGCGATTGTTGAAATCGGAGATAAATCCTACGGCTTTACGCGCTACCTGAACAATATTAAAGGGCAGGAGCTTTTTGAAATCATCGCCGCGGATATTACCGAGGAGGCTGTTCAGAACAGACTGCTTGAGCAGAGAAACAAGGATTTGGAGGAGCTTAACCGCAGGCTTGACGAGTACAATGCAAACCTTGAAGGCATTGTGCGCGAGCGTGAAATTCTGCAAAGCAAGGCGCGAATTCACGACGATATGAACGTGCTTTTAATATCAACCGTAAACAGCGTTGAGCATTACGAAAAAGGGGAGACGCAGCGTATCTCGGAGCTTTGGAACAGCAATATCCTTGCGCTTGAAAGGGACACGGAGCCGTACCGCAAAAACCCGCTTGAATCACTGCAGGCTCTGGCAAATTCCCTTGGAATTGCGCTTGAATTTGACGGCGAATTTCCTGCCGAAAATGAGAATATACGCCTGCTTATAACCGCTGTAAGCGAATGTATGATAAACGCGCTGCGCCACGCAAACGCAACAACGCTTTTTGTAAGCTCCCGCGCAGACGGGTTTGTTATTAAAAACGACGGCTTAAAGCCGAAGGCGGAGATTATCGAGGGCGGCGGACTTACTAACCTGCGCCGCCGTGCAAATAAGGCAAACGCCGCGCTGAAAATATGCAGTACGCCTGAGTTTTCGGTTACGGTAATTTACGGAAAGGGGGATGGAAATGACAAGGGTATTAATTGTTGAGGACGTTGATTTGGTGCTTGAAATGCTGATTGACGCCGTAAACAATTCGGAGAACTACACCGTTGCAGGCACAACGAAAAATGCGGATATCGCGCCCGCGTTATGCTCTGCGCAAAACGCAGATTTGGTGTTGATGGACGTTCGCACCGAATATGAGGCAAGCGGGCTTGACGCCGCGGAGCTGATTAAGCAAAGCCACCCCGAAATCAAAATAATAATCATTACCTCCATTCCCGAAGCCTCCTGGCTTGAAAGGGCAAGGAAAATCGGCGTGGAAAGCTTTTGGTATAAACGCTCAAGCCGCGAGCTGCTTGCGGTTATGGACAGAACTATGGAGGGCGAAAGCATTTACCCCGACACTGCGCCGACGGTAAAAATCGGTAATGCTTACAGCTATGATTTTTCAAAGCGCGAAATTGACGTTCTGCGCGAATTAACAACGGGTGCGTCAAACAAGGAGATTGCCAACGTCCTTGTAATCAGCGAGGAAACCGTGCGTTTTCACGTCAAAAAAATCCTTATGAAAACGGGCTTTCAAAACCGCACGGAGCTTGCGGTTGAGGCTCATAAAACGGGCTTCGTTATGAAGCTGAAATAATCGCTTTTACAGACCGTATTGCTTTCGGGCGACGCGGTCTTTTTTTTCGGGCATACCGTGCCGCCAAAAACTACCCTTTCGGGTGATATGCAAGAAATCCTTAATAATATATAATTTAATTGAAATATTATTTATTTTTTTTAGAAAGGATGGTTTTATGAAAAGGCTATTAAGTTTAATCCTCGCAGTGCTTATGCTGCTTTCCTGCTTTGCAGGGCTGGATTTTTCGGCGCTTGCTAATGTTCCCGTCGGCGCTGAAGGTCGGTGCGGCGCAGATGTGTGGTATAAGTATGATTACGACGAGGATACAATTTACATCACGGGTAAGGGCGCTATGTATGATTATAACGGCGCAGGCGGCGTAACGGGCACGGACGATAACAATCCGTT
>CADBUK010000179.1 GCA_902797915.1 Oscillospiraceae bacterium | reverse complement strand
GCAGATATATTGATAAAGAAACGCTATATAACATAATTTATCTTGTGAATTATTCAAAAATTTTAGAATCATAAGAACAGGCAAATACTAAAAGCATTGCAAAGAATAATTATAAAAAAATCCCTGTTCTGATTGAACGGAACAGGGTGAAATTTGTTAATATGCTTTTTTACAAATACTAAGAGAACAACTCAGTAACACAATTTGATACGGCTTCATCAGCTTCGCAAAACATTCTAAATATTGCTCCTATTAATGCTTTTTGATCCCATACAACTATGTTACATGATCTTGCTTTATCTATAATGTTTTGATTAATATTTGAATATGAAACTATAATTGCTTTATTTACGCGGTTTTTATTCATAATAATTGACGCATTCTCTACATCATTTTCAGTGATTTCATTATTATTTATGCATATAATACCTACATTTTCATTTTTATCATTTGTTGCTATAAGATGAAACCCGTTTGGGTAATTAGGTACAGAAACGGAACTGAAAACGGTTTGAAGAATAGGGTCGCAGAATTTGATAAACTGTTGCTCATCCATCTTATCAATATATGGAACAATTCTTTCCGTAATTATTTTCATATAATCACTTGCTTTTGAACTTTCATTATTGTTTTCTGCAACATTTTGATTGTTTAAACTGTTAATTAGATTTGCTAATATATCTCTGTTCCATAATTGCACTTTATTAGCTTTTGCAAGGTCAATAGCATTTTGCGTAAAATAATTATTAGTTACTACAATGCCTGTGTTGCAATTATAATATGCCAATCCGCCAACGACTTCTTGAATTGCTGAATTTCCAATTTTACTTGCACTTCTTTTACATTGTACTCCATATTTTATCCCATTTCTGTATGCAATTATATCAATACCATAGTCATTTGATTGGGGAGTTATTGTTACATCATTATAACCTGTTTTTTGTAGTATTGTAGACATATATATTTCAAATGTTTGACCGGGCATTTGATCTATTTTTGGCATGCCAGCACGCGATAATCTTTCTAAACGTTCTGCTTCTTCACGTCTGATTTTTTCTAATCGTTCAGCTTCTTCACGTCTGATTCTTTCAATTAGTGCTTCTGTTTCTCGCTTTCGCATTTCATCACGTGCTAATTGTTCTTGTCGTTTTCTTTCCTTTTCAATTCTTTGCTGTTCATATTCTTGCCTATACTTTTCATTTTCTTCTGCCAAATGCTTGCCGATTTTCTTTATTTCTCTGCGGTATTGTGCGTTTTTTATACTGTTTCCAATACTACTGCCAATTCCTTTAATAATTTCAACAATTGCAGCAATTAGAAAAACTATTAGCATTACAACTATCCAACCCATAATTAAGACCCCATTTTGTAATCTTTATTTGTTTTATGATAGCATAAAGAAAAACAATTATCAACACTATGGGTTTCTTAGAACAAAAAATGACACTAAGAAAGCGCGAGCATATTTTACTCGCGCATTGAATTAATAGAGCTTAATAATTTATAGAATAATCTTTTGAAAGATAACAGATTGTCAGTATATTTTAAAAATATAAATAATCAGCCCGTAAATAAAGCTCGTTGCCGTGCCGTAAACTATAACGGGGCCCGCAATGGTGAACATCTGCGCCGCCGTGCCGAGTATCATTCCCTCGTGCTTAAATTCAAGGGCGGGGGAGACCACCGCATTCGCAAACCCCGTGATGGGTACGATTGTGCCTGCTCCCGCGTGGCGCGCTATTTTGTCAAAAACTCCCGCGCCCGTCAGTATTGCGGTTATCACAATTATCGTGCAAAGCGTTGCCGCCTTGTATTCGTCCTCGCCCATACCGAGCGCCTCAAAAATAAACCACAGCCCCTGCCCGAATGCGCAGATTGCGCCGCCGAAAAGGAATGCCTTAATGCAGTTTTTTACAATCGGGGAATTCGGGCTTGCCTTATCCGTCATTTTGCTGTATTCGTCCTTGCTTATGCTCATAATAACCCTGCTTTCAAAAATGTCTCTGCTAATATCTTAACCCCGTAAATATTAATTATACAACCAAATACAAATCAGCGCTCAACCCAACATTGCTAAATGCGACAACTGCGGGACGCACTTTTCTCCTTGACAATGCCTACCCTATTATATATAATCATATTATTATTTTTTGGCGTGTTTTATCTGACGGAGTTAACACGCACGAGGCAGGTAAATAATATGAGCGAAGAAAAAGTATCGGTTACCGAAGAAATCATATCCGAAACCGAAGACAATAATGCAGACGAGGGACGAGTTGCGTCAAGCGTTGCAACGGTTTCCGCGGATGACGGAAAGTTTTCCGAAGCCGCTAAGGAGGAAGCCAGACCCGAATGATGGAGATTAATTATAATTCGGAATTCGGAATTATCGGTCATTCGGCGTCCCGCAATAAAATCGGAGCGCAGCGACCCTAAAGCTGACCGCTTGTTACGAATAACCCAAAACATTCCTCAATTCGCTTGACTTTTGTTTCGCTAATTTGTAATATTAAATTAAACTTATTTATGAAAGGTGCGGTTTTTATGCATCTTGTAGATGTCAGAAATGTTTATAAAATTTATAACCCGGGCGAAAATCAGGTTAACGCGCTTGACGGCGTTTCCCTTACAATTGATGAGGGCGAATTTGTTGCCATAATCGGCCAGTCAGGCTCGGGTAAATCAACCCTGATGAATATGCTCGGCTTGCTCGACACCCCAACCTCGGGCGAATACTATATCAATGGCAGACTTGTTGACGATTTGACCGACGACGAAATGAGCGAAATCCGCAATAAGCAGATAGGCTTTATCTTTCAGGGCTTCAACCTGATTGCCTCGCTTGACGCGCTTGAAAATGTTGAGCTTCCTTTGGTTTACAGGGGAGTCGGCAGAAGCGAAAGGCAAAAGCTTTCAAAGGCTGCGCTTGAAAAGGTAGGTCTCGGCGACCGTATGCACCACCTTCCTGCAGCGCTTTCGGGCGGTCAGCAGCAGCGTGTTGCGGTTGCAAGGGCTATTGCCGCGGCGCCGCCCGTTATCCTTGCCGATGAGCCTACGGGTAATCTTGACACCCGTTCCACCAAGGATGTTATGAACATCCTGCATAATCTTAAGGATGAGGGCAGAACGGTTATCGTCATCACCCACGATAATGAGATTGCAGAGCAGGCAGAGCGCGTTATCAGAATCCGCGACGGCAAGGTTGTTGAGGACTATATTAACCCCGGCTTTGAGGAAAAATACGGCAGAGCCGCAAAGCTTGACAACAAAAAGCCCATTGACGAGGGCTGATTTAATAATGAATATTTCACCTGTTTTAGTTTAATACTAAATCAGGTGATTTTTTATGTTTTTAATGTTTGTTAAGGCGTTTGTTGTCGGCGGGCTAATCTGCGTTGTCGGTCAGCTGCTGATTGATATTACAAAGCTTACCCCTGCAAGAATTCTTGTAACCTTCGTCTGCCTCGGCGTCGTTCTCGGCGGGCTCGGCGTTTATGATTATCTTATTGATTTTGCGGGCGCGGGCGCTGCAATTCCGCTGACGGGCTTCGGCTATGCGCTTGCAAAGGGCGTGCGTGAAGCCGTAGCAGAGCAGGGCTTCCTCGGCGTTATTACGGGAGGGCTTACCGCCTGCGCGGGCGGCGTAACCGCGGCAATCCTTTCGGGGCTTGCTGTTTCAATGGTTGCAAGACCTAAGGATAAATAATTTACAAAAACAGACCAAAACTTACTGTTGAATTCCTGCCGAATATGTGTTAATATATATTTGTAAAAAATAACGGAGGTTTTGGTTATGGCGGCTTTAACTTATGAATCAATTGTTGAAACTGTAAGAAAAAGATTTGCGGATGTTGATGTAAGCAACGTGCCCGGTACGGTTGCTTATCAGTTCAATATCGTAGGCAAGGTTGAGGGCATTTTTTATGTTGAAATCAAGGACGGTCAGCTTCATGTTGAGCCTTATGATTATAAGGACAGAAATGCCGTCATCACTATGAACGGCACAAATCTTATTAAGCTTATCAACGGCAAGCTTGATCCCGTTCTTGCTTTCACAACAGGCAAGCTTAAAGTTGACGGCGATTTGGGCGCTGCGCTTGAGCTTATCAAGTATCTTAAATAATTTCTGTTTAAAACCGCTGCGTTTTTACGCGGCGGTTATTTTTTTATTTTACTCTTGACACATAATGGGAAGTGTGATATATTTATTTTGGTTAGTAAAGGCTAACTTATTTTTTTGATATATGAGTTAGTTTCTGCTAACTAATTTTTTGAGGTAAAAGTTAGCAATTGCTTACTTTTTTGTGAAGCGAGGGAAGTAAAATGATTCCTTTAAGTGTTTTGGGCGACGGTAATGACGGCGTTATCAAAAGAATTGCGGGTAAGCCCGAGGTAAAAAAGCACCTTGAAAATCTTGGCTTTATCGTTGGCGATACGGTAACCGTTATTACGGAGCAAAACGGAAATATTATTGTTAAGGTAAAAGAATCACGCATTGCCATAAGCAAAGAAATGGCAATGAAGATTTATGTATAATCAGAGCAATACAAATCAGGAAAGGAAGGATAGAATATGACACTGAAAGACGTTAAAATCGGCGATACCTGTAAGGTAAAGCGTATCCATGGCGAAGGCGCTCTTAAACGCAGAATTATGGATATGGGCATTACCAAGGGTGTGGAGATTTATGTGCGCAAGGTTGCGCCCCTCGGCGACCCCGTTGAGATTACCGTAAGAGATTACGAGCTTTCAATCCGTAAGGGCGACGCGGAATTAATTGAAGTTGAATAATTTTTTTAGAGTTTGAGTTAGCAAATGCTAATCGGAGAGGATGAAAAGTATGAGCATTAAAATTGCACTTGCCGGTAACCCGAACAGCGGTAAAACAACCTTGTTTAACGCGTTGACGGGCGCAAACCAGTACGTTGGTAACTGGCCCGGCGTTACGGTAGAAAAGAAAGAGGGTAAGCTTAAAAAGCACGGCGACGTTACCATTACCGACCTGCCGGGTATTTACTCGCTTTCGCCATATACTATTGAAGAGGTGGTTGCAAGGGATTACCTTATTGACGAAAAGCCCGACGCAATTATTAATATTGTTGACGGCACAAACCTTGAAAGAAACCTTTATCTTACAACGCAGCTTGTTGAGCTCGGTATTCCCGTTGTTGTTGCAATCAATATGATGGACGTTGTTAAGAAAAACGGCGATAAGATTGACACTAAGGAGCTTTCCCGTCAGCTTGCCTGCCCCGTTGTTGAAATTTCAGCGCTGAAAGGCACGGGCATTGAAGAGGCTGCGAACACTGCCATCAAAGCGGCGTCGGGCGAGGCAACCGTGCCGCAGCATTCCTTTAGCGGCGTTGTTGAGCACGCGCTTGCTCATATTGAGGAAAGACTGCTTCACGATATGCCTAAGGAGCAGCAGAGATGGTACGCCATC
>CADBUK010000178.1 GCA_902797915.1 Oscillospiraceae bacterium | reverse complement strand
GGGAGATGGATTTAATTTCAATTGTGCCGTCAAAAATCTCGGGCACCTCGGTTTCAAACAAGCGCCTTACAAGACCCGGATGAGTTCTTGAAATAAGAATTTTGGGGCCTTTGCCTGCCTCACGAACGTCAACAACAAAAATCTTAATGTTGTCGCCCTCGGTAATAACCTCGCCGGGAATCTGCTCGCTTTTGGGAAGGATAGCGGTTGTTTTGCCGATTTCAAGAGTTGCGTTGCCCGTTACGGGGTCAATACGATGAACCTTTGCAGTAATAAGCTCCTGATTTTTGCTCTGGAACTCCTCAAGCTGCTTGCCCCTTTCAGCCTCACGCAGAGCCTGACGGATAACCTGCTTTGCGGTCTGAGCAACAATTCTGCTGAAATCCTTTGTTTTAAGAGGAATGTCAATAGTTTTGCCGACCTTTGCGGACTTACGGATTGCCTGAGCCTGTTCAAGAGTTAAATCGGTATCAGGGTCCTCAACTTCCTCAACTACGTTTTTGGTTGCGTAAACCTTCATTCTTTCTTTTTCGGGGTCGATATCGCAATGCACGATATCCTTGCCGTTGTAATTATGCTTAGCGGCAGTGCAGATTGCGGTTGCAATCTTTTCGTAAAGGTAATCAGACGGAATACCCTTTTCCTGCTCAAGCATTTTTACCGCTTCAAAAAATTCCTTGTTCATTTTTTCCAATCATCCTTTCATTATGTTTTACGGATTAAAGCTCCGCATTAAAGTCGTTTATATCAAAATCGTCCAGCTTAACGTAAGAACAATCCTTTTTACCGATTGAAAGCTCATTACCATCCTGAAGCCGAATAATTATCTGACCGTCATTATATTCCTGCAAAACGCCCGTGAAATCACGCACGCCGTCAATCGGGCGGATTGCACGCAGCATTACGGGAGAGCCGATGTACTTTTCAAAATGCTCATCCTTTTTAAGCTCCCTTTCAATACCCGGAGAAGAAACCTCAAGCATATACGACTGGGAAATCGGGTCCGCCTCATCAAGCGGCTTTGTGATTGCGTGGGTTAAATCAACGCAGTCGTCAACGGAAACACCGCCGTCCTTATCAATAAACACTTTCAAATACCAGTCCGTGCCTTCTTTTTTGAAAGTAACGTCCCATATCTGCAAGCCAAGCTCCGCAGCGTAAGGGGCAATAATTTCACACACGCGGTCAACGGTATTCTTGCCTGCCATCAGAAAAACCTCCTTACAATAATATGAGAGCGGCTCTCTTTCAAGCCACTCTCAATCTTGTTTATATTCCAACAATAAGTAATATAATATATTATTTATAATTTGTCAAGAATAATTTATTTAATTTTGTAAACATTACCCTCAAACGCACGAAGCTGATTTGAAAGCCCGCCCTTAGTTGAAAGCAGAAGCTCAAAGCCTTCCGTGTTATACGGGCGCGGCTGCGGCTTTGCGCTGAGGTTAAGTTCAACGTAATACAGCTTACGCTCATATTCCCTGTAATAGCAGTAAACGGGCGCTTTGACGTCCCCTGCCCTGAGGAAATCGCCGTAAACAAGCGCGGGCGTTTCCTTACGCAAGGCAATTGCTTTTTTGTAAAAGCTGAAAAAGCTGTCAGGGTTGGCAACCTCGTCGGCGGCATTATAACGATGATAATCCGACGTAACTTTAAGCCACGGGGTGCCCGTTGTGAAGCCCGCATTTTCACTGTCTGACCAGTGGAAAGGCGTGCGGGCGTTATCACGCGTGCCCGTTTTTGCGCGGAAAAACGCCTTATCCTGAGGCTTGCCCTTCTCAACAAGCTCTTTATATGTATTCACAGCCTCAACGTCGTTAAGCTGTTCAATGCTTTCAAAATCGCCGTTGCCCATTGAAAGCTCCTGCCCCTGATAAATATAGGGCGTGCCGCGCAAAGTCATTTCGATAAGCGCGCAGATTTTTGAGATATCCTCACGGTATGCGCCCGTTTTGTCAACCTTGCTTACGATACGCGGATTGTCGTGATTTTCAAAGAAAACAGCAGGCCAGCAGTGGTTTGTGTAGCCCTTCTGAAAGCGCTCAAACTCCTGCATAACCTTATACAAATCATAATTATAATAATCGTAATTTGTGTGCCCCTGATTCATCAGGAAATCAAAATTGAACACGGTGTCAAGCTCGCCGCGGTAATCCGCAGTAAGCATTTTATCCATCTCAATACCCGCGCCGCCGCATTCGCCGACGGTGTAAACGTCGTATTTGCCGAAGGTTTTTTCACGCATTTCGTGCAGATACTCGTGCAGACGCGGACCGTAGAAATAGTATTCGGCGCCCATATAACCCGTAAGCGTGCCGAGGAACGCGTTGGCCTGCGGCAAGCCCGGAGTTTTGCTGATGAAATTAATAACGTCCATTCTGAAGCCGTCAATACCCTTGTCAAGCCACCAGAGCATCATTTCGTAAACGGAATTACGCAAAGCCTCGTTTTCCCAGTTTAAATCCATCTGCTTTTTTGTAAACAGATGCAGCGCCCACTGGTCAAGATTTTCATAATAATTCCACGCTGAGCCCTTGAATATCGAGCGCCAGTTGTTAGGCGGGGTTTTATCGCCGTCCGTAGCGTCCCGCCAGATATAATAATCGTGGTAAGGGTTATCCTTGGATTTAAGCGCCTCCTGAAACCACATATGCTCGTCGCTCGTATGGTTTACAACAAGGTCAATAATCAGCTTCATATCCCGCTTATGAATTTCGGCAAGCAGGGTGTCAAAATCCTCCATAGTGCCGAACTCCGCCATTATTTTCTGATAATCGCGGATATCGTAGCCGTTATCATCATTCGGGGAATCAAAGAACGGAGAGCACCAGATTGCAGTTACGCCGAGGTCTTTAAGATAGTCAAGCTTTTCCGTAATGCCCTTTAAATCGCCTATACCGTCGCCGTTACTGTCATAAAAAGAGCGCGGATAGATTTGGTAAACAACCGCTTCCTTCCACCACTTTTTCTGCAGCTCGCCCTCGTCGGTAATAACCTCGCCCTGCTCAAGATTAAACATATCGCAGATAGTCTGCACGGTGTTTTTATCAAGCAGACCCGCGGTAAGCGTGGTTAAGGTTTTCAGCTTAATTCCGCCGACGGCCTTTTTTTCAAGCAAGGAGGTCGGCAGTCTTAAAGCAAGAAAAAGCTTTTCCACAACGTCCTTTGCCATAGGGTTAACCATAGCCTCCTTAATAGTTGTGTTCGGTGTAATTTTAATCATAAATGCTCATCTCCGAAAAAGCCTCCCCGAAATAACGGGGAGGCAAATAAAAATTAAGAATTAATAAATACCCTGTGCAAGCATTGCCTTTGCAACCTTTTCAAAGCCTGCGATATTAGCGCCTGCTACAAGGTCATAGCCAAAGCCGTATTTTTCAGCAGCCTCAACTGAATTCTTATGAATGGTAATCATTGCGTTATGAAGTCTTTCGTCAACCTCTTCCGCGGTCCATGCAAGACGCTGGCTGTTCTGGCTCATTTCAAGACCTGATGTGCAAACGCCGCCTGCGTTAACTGCCTTTGAAGGAGCGATGATAATATCGGGGTCTGCCATAAAGAACTCAAACGCGTCAGCCGTTGTAGGCATATTTGAAACCTCGATGTAATACTTAACGCCGTGAGCCTTAATAGCCTGAGCGTCATCAAAGTTAACCTCGTTCTGAGTTGCGCAGGGCATAACGATATCAACGTCTGCAACTTCCCAGGGCTTCTTGCCTGCTACGAATACAGCAGAATCAAACTTATCTGCATAATCCTCAACTCTGTCTCTGCCGCTTGCACGCATTTCAAGCATATAGTTAAGCTTTTCTTCTGTGCAGATACCGTCTTTATCATAAACATAGCCGCTCGGACCGCTGATGGTTACGGGGATTGCGCCAAGCTCTGTAAGCTTCTTGGCAGCGCCCCATGCAACGTTACCGAAGCCTGAAAGAGCAACTCTCTTGCCTGCGATTGTATCGTTCTGGTGCTTTAAAACTTCGCAAAGATAATAAACAGCGCCGAAGCCTGTTGCCTCAGGTCTGATTAATGAGCCGCCGTATTCGATGCCCTTACCTGTAAGTACGCCGTTTTCATAAGCGTCTTTGATGCGCTTATACTGGCCGAATAAGTAACCGATTTCTCTGCCGCCTACGCCGATATCGCCTGCGGGAACGTCAACATCGGGGCCGATATGACGGTAAAGCTCTGTCATAAACGCCTGACAGAAACGCATAATTTCGCCCTTGCTCTTGCCTCTCGGGTCAAAGTCTGAGCCGCCCTTACCGCCGCCCATCGGGAGACCTGTAAGAGAATTCTTGAACACCTGCTCAAAGCCGAGGAAGTGCATAATGCTGGGGTTAACGCTCGGATGGAAGCGAAGACCGCCCTTATACGGACCGATTGCAGAGTTGAACTGAACGCGGAAGCCTCTATTAACCTGAGTTTTGCCCTCATCGTCAACCCATGCAACGCGGAAAGAAATAAATCTTTCAGGCTCAACCATTCTGCCGAGGATATCCTCTTCAACATACTCGGGATTAGCCTCGATTACCTTTTCAAGAGAACCTAAAACCTCTCTCACGCACTGGAGAAATTCAGGCTTGTCAGGGTCTCTTCTTTCAACGGTCTTAATGACCTGTTCAATATAAGCATTCATTGGAAATGCCCTCCTTATAACAAACTTCCTAATAATTATATACCTAATTTTACCTAAAATCAATTGATGTTAGATAAGCAACATATATAATTTTTGAATAATAATTTGTGCATTTTGCACATTAAAACAGTGCGGCATACATCTTATAGTAATGCCGCACTGTAAAAATCAGTTTTTCTTGCTTGCCTGCTTCCACTCAATGAAATTGTAAATATCGTTCACATCCGCCTCGCTCATATTACGGAGGCTGTTAATCAGATTAACCTCGTTGCTGTCAAGCTCCATAGACGTAGTGTTTACAACGTATTCGCTGCCGTCGGAGCAGACGAAAACCCTGTTTTTACCGCCCGCGCTTTCAGCTCTGCCCGTAAGGTAATCCACGCTGACTCCGAAGTAATCCGCAAGCTTAACAAGCACATCAAGCTTTGGCTCGGTTGAAATCTCATATCTGCGGTAGGTTGTACCCTTCACGCCGATTGCGTCCGCAACCACCTGTGAGCTTACGCGCTTTTGCTTGCGCAGCTTTATAAGCGTTAAGGCAAGCTTTGACTTTTCCTGCAAAGTTATCCCCCCAAACTTTCATTGTGATTATCATACACAAAAATCGACAAAATATCAATATTTTTCACAAAGTTTTAAAAATCTGTAAAATATTACAATTAACCCCCTGTAGTTGACAAAAGAGTTACAGAAGTGTTAATATAAGTATTAATGCTTAATATTATTTATTCAATTAATATTCTTAATATCTATCGGGGTGATTGAATGAAAAAACGAATACTGTGCGCATTACTTTCGGCTGTTATGGCGGCAACGGCTGTTTTGCCGTTCGGATTAACTGCCGTTGCAGACACATACGAGGAGCAGCTTAAAAACGCGGGCTTTCCCGACTGCTATATACCCGCACTGACTGCGCTTCACAGCAAATACCCCAACTGGAAATTTCAGGTGCTGAACACTAACGTTGACTTTGCAACCGCAGTTGCAGAGGAACGCAAGCCGCATTCGCAGCAGCTTATTCAGAAATACTCGGGCAATAACAACAAGGGTTACTACTGCGGCTGCTCAAGCTGCTATAAAAACGGCTCATACGTTATTCAGGAGGGCGGAAGCTGGGTTTCCGCTTCGCAGACAGCCGTTGAATACTATATGAACCCCGCAAATTTCCTTGACGAGAAATGTATTTTCCAGTTTGAATCAACAAGTTACGATTCTTCCCAGACGCAAAACGGCGTTGAAACAATCATTTCAAAAACCTGGATGTCAAATTCAAAGATTTATTATCTTGACGCAAGCGGAACGCAGAGGCTTTACGTTAACAGCGTTTACCCCGACGGTCCGACTTATTCACAGGCAATTATGGCGGCTGCTAAAAACAGCGGACTTTCAGCATATTATCTTGCCTCAAAAATAGTGCAGGAGGTTGGCGGAAAAACTAATTCCGCAATAGGCGCAAGCGGCAGCAACAGCACCTACCCCGGTATTTACAATTACTATAACATCGGCGCTTACAGCGGCGGGCTTGACGGCTTGAAATGGGCTGCAACAAGCACAACCACCGAGGCGGGCACTACGTACAAAACCAACACGAACGCAAGAATGAGAAGCGGTCCCTCAACAAGCACTAACGCTATTGTTACCGTTCCGAGCGGAACCTCTCTTACATACATTTCAGCCACGGGAAAGCAGTCCGACGGCTATGTTTGGTACAACGTTAAGGCTACGGTTAGCGGGACAAGCTATACGGGCTACATCCGTTCAGACCTTGTAACCGTTAAAACAGGCAGCGGCTCAACGGATAAATACAAACGCCCGTGGAACAACCCGTTTGCTTCAATCTATCAGGGCGCAAAATATATT
>CADBUK010000177.1 GCA_902797915.1 Oscillospiraceae bacterium | reverse complement strand
GTTTTTTCTATTGTCTACTTTTTACGGTTCTGTGCAATTCCGCCACCGTGTTTTTTTATTTAGGCAATATGGTAATGTGGTTAATATTAATCGGATAATCGTTATACTCTATCGGGAAATCGTAATGGTATTCCCGATTTGTTTTAACCCAATTATCAGGGCTATACGCAACGCGAGTTACGCCGTCCGTAACACTTTCACCCGGCGAGGAAAGCACATAAACGTATTCCTTGCCCGGCTTATATTCAAGATAATTATTGTTAACCTTATAAATTATAATTGAATCAAACCGTTCCTCCGTAAATTCTTCCGTTGCTGTTTCGTCAACAAGCCACAGATAAGCAGACCAATCATACGAAACCTCATAGCTTTCATAGCTTCCCGGCTCAAGCTGCTGCTCCGTTATATCATAAGGCTCGTCCGCTTCAATAATCGTTATACAATCGTTACCTGTTTCCCAACTGTAATAAACGAATTCATATTGCAGTATTACCCGCATAACAGAAATGCCGAGAAGCAGGCAAAGCAAAACTACTCTAAATGCAGTTAATTGCTTATTATTCTTCTTGGTTTTTTTCTTTTTGTCTAACAAAATTATTGCCGCAAGCATTATTACCGCGACCGCAATATAGCATATAACGGAAAGAACAACCGCCCAATCAGCCACCTTAACATCTGCAAGCCTGCCTGAAATAAAGCCGAAGTTGTCTATTTTTCCCGTAAAAAAATAGACGAACGAAACCACTATACCGCTTACGTATTTTGTGCCGGCGTAATCGCTGCCCATCGAAAGATAAATATTATATATCGGTACTAACAGATAACACCCGAAAGCAAAATATGAAAGGAAGCGGTTTTGCATTTTAATCGCAACAAGCACCATTACACACAAAGTGATAATTAATGCAAATTCCAAATGCAAGCTCACGTGTGAAAATCGGCTTTCAATCCCCAGCATTGCAAGAAAGGAAATCAGAGCCCGCAAGCCGATTACCGACACGGCAGCAATATTTGCAATTGTATTTGCATATCCGTTATACAGTTTTGCCATATCCGCGGCAACAGCTTCGGCGCTGCCCATACGCTCAAGCGCCATTTGCTCTGCCTGCGGCTGTTCATACCCTGAATCGATATAATAATTATACCTATCCTCATAATGCTCGCGCAGCTCGGCTTCAATTGCCTTCCTGTCCCGCCTTGACGATACGGAGGAAACGGCGGTTTTAATATAATCATTAATATTCATAATATTTACGCAAAATTAAGCACCTTATTAACGCTTGACGAAAAATCCTTCCACTCAGCCTTCTTCTCCTGAAGCTGCTGCCTGCCCTTTTTGGTGATGTGGTAATACTTACGCTTTCTGCCGTCCACCTCCTGCCAATAGGCTTCCAAAAACTTTTCCTTTTCAAGCGCGTGCAAAATCGGGTACATTGTGCCCTCGCTCATTTCAAAAGCATTTTCGCTTCTGATTTCAAGCTCGCGGATAATGCGGTAGCCGTATAAATCCTGATTTTCCAAAACGGATAAAAGCAGAATGGGCGTGCTGCCCTTTAACAATTCCGTACTGTACTTCATAATAATTACCTCGTAACTCAATGTATTTACATTGTAACACGAGGTATTGTTTTTGTCAATAAAAAAGGAGCGGACAATTTCCGCCCCTATGAAAAATATTTACATATAATAATCAACCGCGATTGAGGCTTCGGCAACCGTGTGCATATGCGCCTTAACCACCGAGCAGTGATATTCATCGTTCTGATAAGCGTCAAGCGCCGCTTCATCATCAAGCCGAACCTGAAGAATAATATCGTAAGAACGGGGCGAATGAAGAAAATCCGTGCCGACCTCAATACCGCGCAGCAGCGGCACATTGCCCTCCATTGAACGAAGAATTTCCGCCGCCCTTTCAACCTCTGCGGGCGAATTATCCTTTAACTTAAAGCAAACAATATGTTTAATCATAATAACATCCTCTAAAAAAACGGGACGCCGAGGTCGGCGTCCCCAAAGCTTTTATTTTGCAACGTCAAACACGCGGGATTCGCGGATGATGTTAACTTTAATCTGACCCGGATATTC
>CADBUK010000176.1 GCA_902797915.1 Oscillospiraceae bacterium | reverse complement strand
CTTTTGGTGCAGGAGATGGGACTTGAACCCACACAGCATTGCTGCCACTAGAACCTGAATCTAGCGCGTCTGCCATTCCGCCACTCCCGCGAATATAATTATCTATTTTTTATGCGTCATTGCAGACGCTTACTAATAAGGTTTTCGCGGGACTCTTGCGGTTTCCAAAATTTTGTTAATGCCCGATACGGCATTACAAAATTTTGACCGCTGCGCCATCCTCATCTCGCTTCTTCCGCCACCGGCGGCGCTTCGATGACGATGCTGCCATTCCGCCACTCCTGCTCGTCCAAATAAATACAATTTGCATTTTGCAAAAGGTATCTTAACACAATATACTTGAAATGTCAATGAACATATAATATAATTATTTATAATATTTTTCGAGGGTTTATTGTGAAAAACACTATTAACTGTATTTTATCCGCCTGTGCCGTTGCTTTTACGGTTTGGTTTATGCATTTCGGCGAGATAACAACCATTGAGGGCGCGCTTTCAAAATCAGGGATTATTCATCCCGTTTACTTTGCAATATGGGGCGTTTTAACTTTTTCGGCGCTTTACTGCAATATCTTCAGCCTTTACAGAAAAAATTTAAGCAAAAACGTGCTTAAAAGGTTTACCGTTCCCCTTTCGGCAGTCGCCTCTGTGGGAATGGCTATAACATTAACCTGCCGTTTTGATAAAATTTACGGTTTTGAATATTACCTTCACTGCGCGGGCTCGCTTGCATTTTCAATAATTACAAGCGTTGTTGTGTTTACATATTACCTGCTGAATTTCAAAAAGCATATTTTTTACGGCGCCTCAACAATAATCATCGGCGTTTTGCTTATTACCGACTTGATTTTCTTAATTATTTACAAACAAAATGCGCTGATAGAGGCAATACCCATACTGTTTGCGCTTATTATAATGCCTGTTACACTTTTATTTATTAAGGACAAAAACTATGCTTCACAAAAAGCTTAAAGAGCTGAACCGAATACCGTTTCATATGCCCGGGCATAAAAGAAACGAAAAATTCAATATTGCCGCAAGTGAAATTGACATTACGGAAACGGAAGGCTTTGACAATCTGCACAACCCAAGCGGACTGATTAGCGATATTGAAAAAGGCTTTGCGGAGATTTACGGGGCGGAAAAATCGTTTTTGCTTGTAAACGGCTCAACCGTAGGAATACTGGCGGCAATTCACGCAGTTTGCAACAGGGGCAACACTATTATAATCGCAAGGAACTGCCACAAAAGCGTATATAACGCGTGTTTACTGCTTGAATTAAACGTCGTTTACATCGAGCCTGAGTTTGACCGCGTAAACGGCTTTTATAAAAGGGTTAATCAGCAGGCGGTTGACGGCGCCGTTAAGGCAAATCCGAAGGCTGCCGCAATAGTTATTACCTCTCCGACCTATGAAGGCTGTATCAGCAGAATTACCGCTGAAATTCCGCTTATTATTGACGCGGCACACGGGGCGCATTTAGGTTTGGGCGGATTTCCCGAATATCCCAAAGGAGATATTGTAATTTCAAGTCTGCACAAAACGCTGCCTGCATTAACGCAGACTGCGATTGCGAACATTTACAATCCGAAATACACGAAAAAATTCAGGCGCTACATAGATATTTTTGAAACAAGCTCGCCAAGTTACGTTCTTATGAACTCGGCTTCCGTTTGCTGTGAATACGTCAGAAACAATTCCGAGGATTTTGCGGATTACAGGAAAGCGGTTGAAAAGCTTCACGGCGCGGAGTTGAAAAAGCTTATAATTCTTGACACTGACGACGCTGGAAAAATAGTTGTTTCAACTGCGAATACTCAAATCAGCGGCATTGAGCTTGCGCAGGCGCTGCGTAACAAGTATAATATTGAGCCCGAGGCGGCAAGCATTAACTATGTTATTCTGATGACCTCGGTTGCGGACACTATGGAAAACCTTGAGCTTCTGCAAAAGGCGCTGATCGAAATTGACGCAGACTGCGAGGACGCGGCGGAGGGCGCATTTTTTGAAAAGCCCCCCTGTCCTGATTGTACAAAAGCAATAAATTACAACGATAAAAGAGAAAAAACCTTACTGAAAGAATGCGCGGGAAAGCGGGCTAACGAATTTGTTTATGCTTACCCTCCCGATATTCCGATATTAGTGCCGAATGAGGTTATAACCCGTGAGGCAGCCGATTACATTCAAAAGGCGCTTGAAAGCGGCGTCAATATGATTAGCGACAGCAATTTACTTCCTAACTATATATTGACAAAATAACTTAAATAATATAAAATAATATTGTTAAAATTTTTCCGAAAGAGGTATCATTATGAAAAGAATTAACACTTTAAGCTCACGCAATCTTTGTGAATCAGCTAAAAAAGGCGGCTGCGGCGAGTGCCAGACATCCTGCCAGTCAGCAAGCAAAACTTCTTGCTCAGTAGCAAATCAGAAGTGCGAGCAGCTCAAGAAATAATTAATGAAATTACGGCGGATTAATTCTCCGCCGTTTTTTTAAACCTTTCTTGGAGACGGCTATGATACACGCATATAAAATGAACGGGTATAACATCATTCTTGACCAGAACAGCGGCTGCGTTCACTCCGTTGACGAGGTGGCTTATGACATTATTACCCGTTATGAAAATGAAGATAAAAACAAAATAAAGGAATTCATACTCGGCAAATACTCAGACCGAGAGGACGTAACGCCCGAGGACATCGACCTTTGCTTTGAAGACATTGAAACGCTGAAGGCGGAGGGCAGACTTTTTGCAGAGGACACCTTTGAACAAACCGCAAAGGAATTCAAAAAAAGACAGGGCGTTTTAAAGGCAATATGCCTGCACGTTGCGCACGACTGCAACCTTGCGTGCAAATACTGCTTTGCGGGCAAGGGAGAATATGACGGACCTAAAGGGCTGATGAGCCTTGAAACAGGCAAAAGAGCGCTTGACTTTTTGATTGAAAACAGCGGCACAAGGCGTAATTTAGAGGTTGACTTTTTCGGCGGCGAGCCCCTTCTTAACTGGGACGTATGCAAAAAGCTTGTTGAATACGGCAGGTCAAAGGAAAAGGAGTTTAACAAAAACTTTCGCTTTACCCTTACGACAAACGGCGTGCTTGTTGACGACGAGGTAATTGATTTCTGCAACAGAGAGATGGGCAACGTTGTGCTGTCCCTTGACGGCAGAAAGAAAACACACGACAGGCTGCGTACAACCTGCAACGGCAAGGGCTCTTACGACCTGATTATTGATAAATTCAGAAAGT
>CADBUK010000175.1 GCA_902797915.1 Oscillospiraceae bacterium | reverse complement strand
TATAAGACTGCCGCTTGAAGCAACTTCAATAACGTGACCGTCTGCGCTTGCGGAGCCGAGCTCTCTGTACAGCTTATAGCCGTTAAGGTCAAGCGTAACGCTGCCTGACTCTATCTTCAGGCAAGAGCCGAGCTTAATATCACCAGTCATGACAATCTCATCGCCTGCAGACAGTGCTGCTCTGAGCTCCTCCTCGGTGCTGACATTTGTATCGGCAAACGCAATGTTTGAGAAAGCAGTCACGCAAAACAGCATAACACTTGCCGCTATGCAGGAGATAACCGTTTTAAGTGTACGATACTTCATAATTTGCCCTCATTTCTGTAAAACTTTCATAGTACGTTTTGCATTGTAGCATAATGCGGGTAACAAAACGGTGACATAAAACACATATCAATAGTTTTAAGTTCTATATATAATTACTGTTAATAAATAATTATAAAATATAGCGTCCAACAGATGTCCAACAAAAAACGGCTTATTTTTAAAAATAATATTTTTTTATTTATTTATCTTTCTTTTGCACGAATAGCCGTAACAAACGACGGATTTGCCTTCCTTGTACTCATTTAATCTGCTGATACAAAAATACCGAACAGGCAAATCCTGTTCGGTATTTTAGTCTTATGAATGAAGCGTTATTATTCTCCTTTTTTAATTAGGTTTTTTATATTTTTTTCGGCATTAATGAGGATTTCCTCAATATTATTGCCGATAATATCCAGTCCTTCGGCGGAAATACAAGCCATGCTTTCAATCCCCAAAAGGTTATGGCAAAGCGCCTTAATGTATTCATAGCCGTGATTGTTTTCGCCTATATATCCGCCTGCGGTAGTAACATACAGTAATCTTTTGCATTTGCAAAGAGGGATTACGTTCCCGTTTTCTCCGTATTTGAACGTAATACCGTTAACACAAACCGCCTCAAAAAAGCATTTTATAATAGACGGGAAGGATAAATCCCAGTATGGCGCGGCAATGACTATTTCATTTGCCTCGGCAAATTCCTTAGCAAAGCGGAACATATCATCGCTGAAATCGTTTTGCTGAATAAATCCTTCCCGCTTTGAAAGGTTGTAATAATCAAGAGGCTGTAGATTTTCGTTATACAAATGAATAACGTTGTAATCTGCATTCATGAGGCTTGCCGCTTTCTTTGCAAGCGCATAAGTCCTTGAATCAGGTCTTGCGCAGGCACTGACTAATAAAACTTTTTTCATATTAATAAACCGTTACCGTTGTGCCGGGAGTAATTGTCTGAAGGATTTTTACCATATCTTCTTCAGATACTGCAACACAGCCGCCCGTAGGATAATCAGGCTCTTTCCAGCAGTGAAGGAAAATTGCGTTGCCTGCATACGGCGCGCCTGTCTTGTTGTAGCCCATATCAAGGAAATAAGCATATCTTATCGGGTAATCCATAAGGTGCTCATCCTCGGAATAATCGTTATCAGGGTCATCTTTTTTATTAAGCAGAGTGTTGTACTTTTTGCCGTTTGAGCCGGTTGCACACCAGTACATATCGTCCGTAACCTTGGTAAACGGAATTTTGCTGCCGGGGTCGTCCTTAATGCCGTAAGCCTCGCCTACTTCCCAAGTGCCGAGCGGAGTTTTTGTATCGCCCTCGGACTGCTTACCGGGACCATTTTTACCAACGAGCGCTTCGCAGGTGAATTGCTTTTCATACTTGCCGCCCTTTGCCTGATAAACGGTGAGCTCAGCATGGTAATCGCCGTCAATAGCGGTTTTAATACCGATTCTGTACTCGCCGTCACGCTCGGTTGAAATAGGCTGACCAAACAGGGTCTGCTCAACCTCGTCCTGAGAGATAATGTTCTTGTACAACTTGTAGTTATCCACTACGTCCTGATACTTTGCGTTAGCCACTGCAATCTTCTTTTGCGAGTCCGTGCTGACGTAAACCAGCGAGCCCGCAAGGACTACAATAACGGCTACCATAACGGCTATCACTGTTTTTACTTTTTTGCTCATAATAGATACTCCTTTTTTATTGATTTTTTATATTATAAATTGTTGTGTCCAACAAAATGATATAGTTTTAAATCTTTATTCTTTTCCGTACTTAGTTGTAATGCTTGCCTCTGTAATGTTAGCCCACGAATAAGCGTTCATATATTCCCCGCGAAATTCATTAATTGCGTCTACGTTGCCGTTTAGTAAACGGTATAAATCACAATCAAATAAATCTGTATTGAGACGCATCATACCCGATTTTATTTCAAATATTTCTCCGGCACCGCTTGCATTAAGTGACTCCCTGAGACTGCGCACAATGACGTCAAACTGCTTTTGCATTTTTCTGTCATAGGGTATATCCTCATACAGTGCTGAAAACGCAGTTGCCCTTGATACGTTTGCTCCATTGGCGTCTATTAGAAAAGCAAGCAGTTCTTTAGACTTTGAACGGGCAAAATGCACGGGCTTGCCGTCAACAAATATTTCAAACTCGCCAAAGGTCTTTACGTATATTTTTGTTTCCTTAGGCACTGCCTTTGAGGACATAGCATATCTGATTTCCGCTTGCAGCATTTCCTTATTAACAGGCTTCAACAAATAACCCTGCGCGTGCATTTTAAACGCTTCCACAGCGTATTTTGAATAGCCTGTCAAAAATATAACCGAAACAGTCGGTTGCTCCCGCTTAATTCTTATGGCAAGACTTATTCCGTCAATGACGGGCATATCAATATCAAGAATAGCAAGGTCGGCTTTATTGGTTTGCAGCCATTCAAGAGCTTCTTTTGACTCTGTAAAACCCTTAACCTCGTCAATCTCAGGTAACTGTTCACAAAGATACACAACCAAGTTAAGTACTAACTGTTCGTCATCTACGCAAATTACTCTCATATTTTCTCCTCTTTAGGAATGGTTATCGTGATTGTTGTTCCTTCGTCAATACGGCTGTCAATATCCAGCGTTCCTTTGCACATTGTGCTTATTCTCTCTTTTACGTTTGCAATACCGATATGGCTGCCTTCTGTACTGTCGGCATTATCCGCCTTAAAGCCTATCCCGTTATCACTGATAATTACTATATAAATTCCGTTGTCCTCTCTTGTGGCGATGTTTACCAAGCCGTGTTCACGGCTACGTACACCATGGCGGATGGCATTTTCAACAAGCGGCTGAATAGTCAGCGCAGGAAGAAAAAAGTCCTCCGCCTGAATGTCATACTCAACCGAGATTTTAGGAAAACGCACCATTTCAATTTCTGCGTATACTTTTGTGTGTTCAAGTTCTTTGTTAAGCGGAATTAAATCCGTATCGTTCAATGAATCAAGATTGCGCCTTAAATACGTTCCGAACTGCTCCGTTACCCTCGCCGCTTTATCGGGGTCGGTAATGCAAAGCGATTGAATTGTAGTGAGTGTATTATAAAGAAAATGCGGCTGAATCTGCGACATCATTATTTTAATTCGTTGCTCTGCTTTGAGCGCGTTTTCGTGCTCTTTAACAAATTCAAGGTGCAGCCAAATATAATAGAAAAGGCTGCAGCAAACAGCAAAAATAGTAACATAGCTTACTGGAAAATCAACGTAAGCAGGCGATATGTCAAGAATCGACGCAATGATAATCAATAAAATATTAACAATCGTTATCCAAATCCACGTCTTTTTCTTGCGATATTCACTGACCGTGCAATAAATCAAATAAAAAAGCAATGCAAAGCTGACGACGAAAGCGGTTTTACTGAAATAGAATACACCGCCATGAAAATGGTTGTTTTCATCAATATAAAAAGCAAAGTGCGAAAATGTTGCCGTAAGATACACGGCTGCATTTACTGCGACCATAACCCATGCGAAAGCATTTTTACCATTTGGTTTTACTAACTTGCAGAACAGAACAATAATGACAGGTCGAACAACGTAGCCGAATATACTTACAAGCGTTCTTATATACGGTGCAAATATTACCGTTTGAAGTAAATAATCAGCAACGTTTTGAAGCACCAGCACTCCGATAAGACCGACGATTGCAAACATGATGTTCTTTTGATTTTTATTAAGATAGTTGTCACGTGCCACAATAGGCGCTAAGCCTAATATCAAAGTTGCAAGAGGGATTAAAATAATGTATTCAGTCATACAATTAGTCCTTTTTAGATTACTATATCTATAGTATAGCATTGTATCCAACAAATGTCCAACAAATCGCTTTTTTAGGTAAGAATTATTTGTAATCGGCTTGTGATAGACTGCCCTGCATTATACCACACCGAAAATAAATTACAAATCATTTTTTGAATGATGTAGATTTTTGAAGGGTTCGCCGCTTTTCATAACACAAAGCACCATCCGCACATACACCTTATGGTTTATTCAGCCAACGGTAACGGATACATTACCAAGAAGGGTTATGAAAAAATGAAAAGCGCTTTCGCTAATGATATATTCCGCTACGAGCAGTACAAATTATTCAAACTGCAAACCGATATCCGTGAAGAACTGAAAGACAACCATACCCGTGCAAAATCTTTACACAGAACAACTTAAAAGCCCTTGAAAAGATTAATCCCCGATTCCTCGGGGATTATCTTATGCACTTTTAATTTTGCTTTTTCTGTCATTACTCTTTTTTACACCTTCTTTTTATATCCGCAATCGCAGTACGGTCCGCCCGATGCGAGAGTGTATTTCCTTACAAATTCCGCTGTGCCGCTCGCATCTGTCATGGTGTAATCAAGATGACAAAGGGCAGGTGTTAATTCATATAAGCCATACTCCTTCATAAGCTTACATATTCCGCAGCTTGAAAACCTTGCTTCGTAGCCGCTGCCGTCGTCATACGGATAAAAATCCATATTCCAAGAATAGGAATTTCTGTCGGTAGCTTTGAGTGCGGCGGTCTTTTTCATACCGTCAATATCTTTTTTGGAAAACTTGCTTTTACCGCCCATTCTGCAAAACCATTTCATCGGCTTTGTCATCATTCAGTATCCTGAAATTTTGACAAAGCAAATTGAAATTGCGGAATTAACCTAATAATTTCATAGATGGTCATTGGCAGTTTTCAGAAAAATCTCATCCCGAGGATTTCGGGATGAAACGCCGCAGACAAGATGAAAGCCATAATCGAGAATGCAGATAAGAGTGATAATGTAATCAACTTTCCGGCATAAAACACACAGCCACCGAGCAACATCGGTGGCTGTACTTTTCTTGTGTTGTATGATATAATGAACTCGACAAATCTGGATTTGTCAGATTCTTCATTAAAAAACTAATTTTCGGAATTTCAGCGGCGAGATACCTGTTTCTTTTTTGAAAAAGCAGATAAAATTTGGTGTGCTGTTGAAACCGCACTGATAGGCAATTTCGCTGTCGGGTAGGTTTGAATTTATCAACAGTTCCTTTGATTTATCAAGGCGAACAGATAAAAGATAATCGTAGGGTGAAAGCGCCGTGTTATCCTTAAAAATCCTTGAAAAATAGGACGGACTGAGGTTAACTGCCTTTGCGATTTGTGAAACGCTTAAACTTTTTTGATAGTTCTGCTTTATATATTCCTTTGCGGCTTCTGTTAACGAGAGTGTTGCTTCTTTTGCAGAGCTCTGCGTGTCAAGCATACGCATCAGCATTTTGAAAATTGCTTCTGATTGCTGTGCTTCACTGTTTGCATTCATCACGGTAAAAATGTTTCGGCTTACAAAGTCGGGGCATTTTATTTTTTTGCCTTTTGTGTTGATGATTTCTTCAAACAGTTTACGGGAATTACTGCCGTCAAAATGCAGCCATAAGGTGTGTGCCGATGTGTCAGTGAAATATCTGTGC
>CADBUK010000174.1 GCA_902797915.1 Oscillospiraceae bacterium | reverse complement strand
AACTACATTCCTTACACTGTACAGGTAAAGAAAGCAGATAACAGCGTAGTATATGTAGCAAATGACGGCGGCGAGTTTACGTATGTAACAGCTGCAGCGTCGGCAAGCACGTTCCACTACGGTGACGAAATCACACTTAAAAACCCGAACGTAGATGCAAGCAGCGAATTCGCATGCTCTTGGGCAGTAAGCTCACAGACTCCGAATATGGAGAATGCAACAGCGTTAAGGCATGTAACGTATGCAAATACCTTTACGTTTAACGTAAGGGGCGATATGCAGATTGAAACAGGTAACTCAAGAGCGGATGATACTTATCAGATTATCTTTAAGGAGTCGCTCAGAGGCACCCATACGGATAAGATTCTTGACGTACAGTATGTAGCTTCAGGCAGTGCGTTCGCATTTGCAAAGGCAGTGCTTCCGTCAAGCGTAGCGTTCCATACAAAGGATAATGCACCTTATTCGGTATCTTATGATAACGGAGCAACTACAACAAAGCTCAGCGGCACAAGCTTTACACCAACGGGCGATTGCGTGGTATATGTAAACTACTCAAGCAGCACAAATTCAACGGATTACATCATTAACTTCTATAATACGGAAGATGATTATGAATACTATGAAGCAAAGTTCAATGAGTCGGTAACACTTACGGACGATAACGCAGCGGCATTTGTAGTATATAATGATAATGATCCTGATATGGGAATTAAAGCGGTGCTTTGCTACGGCACAAGCTACACGTTCTTTGCTTGCGAGGATATTGATGTTCACGCGGTTGACAGCATTGATGAGGTTGCAAGCGTATATGCAATCCAGACTCCTGTTAACGACACTGTAAACGGAAAGACATATCTTGTAGCAAACTTTGTATTGCCAACAGGCTGCACGGCACAGAGCTACGGCTTTGTACTTGACGGCGGCAACCCCGAGCATGACGGATTAACGCTTGCAGATCTTGATAAGGAAAACTTCATAGTTAACCTTACAAGCTCGAACTTGACAAATCCGACTCAGAGAGGCAATCAGTTCTCGGTTAAGTTCAATAACGTAGGTTCGCTTTACACGCCGAGCTATGTAGCGTATGTAATCTACACTGACGGAGACGGAGCAACCCATTATGTATATTCAGATGTAGTAATGAATGCAGAATTCGCGTAAAGGAGGAGTGAGTATAATGACGAAAAACAATTATCAGGAACCTGAAATGAAAATCCGTAAATATTCACTTCCCGTTAGTGAATACATCACAACGTCGGATATGAAGTCGGACGACGATATCGGCGACGGCGATGACCACGGTAATATCTTTGGTTAATTAAACACTAAAGGCTGGGCGTTATGCTCAGCCTTTTCTGTACTGGGGATTATAATATGTTTAAAATATTTAAAGATAAAATCAGCAAAAAGCTCTATTCGGAAATTGAGCAGTACGTTTCTCAAAACTATATTTCCGAACAGGTAAGGTATATCTGCAAGGCACCGAACGCAAAGGGCAGGGCAAAGCCCGGCAGTTTTGCGCCTGCGGCTGAGCCCTCGGAAATGTCGGCGGCGGACGCCTGCATAATGAGCGATAACAGCTTTTTTGACGGCAGGGATTTTGTGCTTGACGAGGGCTTTTCCGAAATGCTTTTGCGCAAGATTGACGAACGCGGAATTACCGACAGCGAGTGCTATAAGCGCGCTAATATCGACAGGCGCCTGTTTTCAAAAATCCGCTCAAATCCCGATTATAAGCCATCAAAGCAAACCGTTATCGCCTTTGCAATCGCGCTTGAGCTTCCGCTTGACGAGGCGAATGAAATGCTTATGAAGGCGGGCTACGCGCTTTCGCACAGCAGTAAGGCGGACGTAATAGTTGAATACTTTATTAAGCAGGGCAGGTATGATATTTTTGAAATCAATAACGCCCTATATGCCTTCGACCAACCCATACTTAATTAAATGTTTGCTTTGCAAACGCTAAATTTCTTCGCAGCTATTATAAGCTTGCCAAAGGCTGATTTAGCCACCTTGTGATTTAGCTTGCCTTTAGGCAAATTTAGCTCGGCGCAGCCGAATTTAGCTTTCATAATTGTCGCTTCGCAGGCGACCAAAACGCATATAAAACCTCCTATAATGTGCTTGTAAGGCGAAAATGCCGCAACACTTTAAGGAGGTTTTTATTATGAAAAACGAAAACAAAAACAACATTACGGAGCTTGTATTTATTCTTGACAGAAGCGGCTCAATGGGCGGTCTGGAGCAGGATACAATCGGCGGTTTTAATTCTCTGCTTGAAAAGCAGAAGGCGCAGGAGGGCAAGTGCTTTGTAACAACCGTCCTGTTTGATAACGAGCTTGAAACCCTGCACGACAGACTGCCGCTTGCAGATGTAAAGCCGCTTACCGCTGAGGATTACTGGGTTCGCGGCTGCACGGCGCTTATTGACGCAATCGGCACTCAGCTTGACCATATCGCAAAAATTCACCGCTACGCCCGCAGGGACGACATGCCGGCAAACACGATGTTCGTTATTATTACCGACGGTCAGGAAAACGCCAGCCGCAAGTATTCAAGCGCAGAGGTAAAGCGCAGTATTGAAAAGCATAAGGAGGCTGACGGCTGGGAATTCCTGTTCATCGGCGCAAATATTGACGCGGTTGAAACCGCAAAGCATTTCGGCATTGAGGAGGAAAGGGCTGTTAATTACCACGCAGACCGCAAGGGCACAAGGGTTGTTTACGATACGGTTGCAAGGGCGGTCGGCTCGGTTAGAAAATGCGCACCGCTTAAAGCTGACTGGTGCGCCGAAATTGAAGAGGATTTCAAATCCCGCTAAAAAATTACCTCCGTATTTATTGCGGGGGTAAATTATTTTTTTAGAGCAATAAATATTGCGTTTTTGTGTATTATTACTGAATCGTTATTAATGTTTTTTATATAAAAATTGCATATTGTTCAATTTTCTCTTGAAAAAAACAACTATTTGTTATATTATATATTTATTATATTATATAATGAAGATTTTATGCTATGGTAACGGCAATAAATCCGCCGCTTTAAACTGTGGTACTGATTATTACCGTTACCTAATCTGGAAAGGGACAATATGAATTCTAAAACATTACTATATATTATCAAGCGTATTCTGCTTGCAATATTTACGGTTTGGGTTGTTATCACCGTAACTTTCTTTGTAATGCACGCTGTTCCGGGCGGACCGTTTGTCGGCGAAAAGGCAACCACTCCCGCCGTTCAGGCTGCTATGGAGGCTAAGTACGGCCTTGATAAGCCGCTTTTTGAGCAGTACACAACTTATTTAAAGGATATTGTAACAAAATTCGATTTCGGTCCTTCTCTTAAACAGAGGGGCAGAATGGTTGTTGACATTATCTTTGACGGTATGAAAACCTCGTTAAAGCTCGGCTTAATCGCCGCTGCGCTTTCAACGGTTGTAGGCGTTGTTCTCGGCGCTATTGCCGCTCTTAAAAGAAATAAGTTTATCGACCGCGTTATTATGGTTATCACAACCGCGTTCGTTTCAATGCCTTCATTTATTATGGGCTCGCTGCTGCTGGCTTTGTTTGCCATAAAGCTAAAGGTGCTTCCCGCAAACGGCGCAACCCCCGCGGGTCTGGTACTGCCGATTGTAACCCTTGCGCTTTATCCCATGGCTTATATCACGCGTTTAACCCGCTCCTCAATGCTTGATGTCTTGGGGCAGGATTACATAAGAACGGCAAAGGCAAAGGGCGTTTCGGGCAAGCAGATTATCTTCCGCCACGCGCTTAAAAACTCACTTATTCCGGTTCTGACTTATCTGGGTCCGATGCTTGCATATATCGTTACGGGCTCACTTGTTGTTGAGCAGATTTTCGCAGTTCCCGGTATCGGCCGTGCGTTCGTAAGCTCAATCACAAACCGCGATTACCCGATGATTATGGGCACAACCATTATTCTGGCTGCATTGATTGTTATTATGAACCTTGTAACCGACATACTTTATAAGGTTGTTGACCCGAGAATTACCTTAGAATAACGGAGTAAGACAGATGGATAAGAAGAAATTTACCTTTCATGTTGATTTAGATATGTTTAATCCGGCATCTGAAAAGGATAAGGAGTATCTGGTGCAGATGCGCCCGTCCTCAACCTTTTTCAAGGACGGCGTTAAACGCTTTTGTAAAAACAAGGTTGCGCTTGTCAGCCTTATTGTAATTGTTGCTATCACTGTTGTAAGTATCGTTGTGCCGTTTTTCTGGCCGTATTCCTACGAAAACCAGCTCGGCGTAACCGCGGGCGCTTCGGTTGACTCCACTTACAACAACCTTAAACCCTTTGAATACGGCGCAACCGAACAGAAAATGATTGATAACGGGGAAAAGGTTTTTCCGCATATTTTCGGCACTGACGCCGCAGGCAGAGATTATTTTATCAGAGTTATTTACGGTACGCGAGTTTCACTTGCGGTAGGCTTTTTTGCAAGTATAATCGTGTTGATTATAGGAACGCTGATAGGCTCAATATCGGGCTATTTCGGCGGCAAGGTGGATTTGATAATAATGCGCTTTGTCGATATTATTTATTCACTTCCCGATATGCTTATGGTTATCCTGCTTTCAACCGTGTTCAAGCTGACGCTTACCCCTAAAATTGAGGGTACGGCGCTGGCAAGCATCGGCGCAAATATTATAAGCCTTTTCGTTGTGTTTGCCCTGCTTTACTGGGTAAGTATGTCAAGGCTTATCAGAGGTCAGATTCTTTCTCTCAGAGAGCAGGAATACGTTCTCTCGGCTCAGGTAACGGGCGCTAAGGGTAAGTGGATTATTATGAAACACCTTATCCCTAACTGCATCAGCGTTGTAATTATTTCCGCGGCGCTTCAGATTCCGTCCGCAATCTTTACGGAAAGCTATCTTTCCTTCCTCGGACTCGGTGTTAACGCGCCTATGCCGTCGCTCGGCTCGCTTGCTTCTCAGGCGCTCAACGGCTTAACCAGCTATCCTTACAGATTGGTTATCCCCGCAGTTGTAATTTCTTTAATCGTATTAAGTCTTAACCTTTTCGGCGACGGTCTGCGCGACGCGTTCGACCCGAAGCTGAACAGTTAAGGAGGAGGTAAATATGGCACTTTTGGAAGTTAAAAACCTGCGCACCTCCTTCTTTACGGACGCCGGCGAGGTAAGGGCGGTAAACGACGTTTCCTTCTCTCTTGACAGGGGCAAGGTTCTCGGTATCGTAGGCGAATCGGGCTCGGGTAAATCCGTAACCGCATATTCAATTATGCAGATTCTTGCCGAAACCGGTAAAATCGTTGACGGCTCAATTAAACTTGACGGTCAGGAGCTTGTAGGCGCGGGCGAAAAAGTAATGAAAACCGTTAGAGGTAATAAAATCTCTATCATTTTCCAGGACCCGATGACGTCGCTTAACCCCACCTATACCGTGGGTAATCAGCTTATGGAAGCAATTATGCTCCATACAAACAGAAACAGAAAAGAAGCTTATGACAGGGCTGTTGAAATGATTAGGCTTGTTAATATCAACGAGCCTGAAAAGCGTATGAAGCAGTACCCGTTTGAGCTTTCGGGCGGTATGCGCCAGAGGGCAATGATTGCCATGGCGCTTGCGTGCGAGCCCGATATACTTATTGCCGACGAGCCCACTACCGCGCTTGACGTAACTATTCAGGCGCAGATTCTTGAGCTTATGGGCAACCTGCAGAAAGAGCTCGGAATGGCGATTATTATGATTACTCACGATCTGGGTGTT
>CADBUK010000173.1 GCA_902797915.1 Oscillospiraceae bacterium | reverse complement strand
ACTTGCGTATACAGGCGGTTTTTAATGTCTTTTGGGGCAAAAGGACAACGCCAAAACCTAACCCTATTTTCGTAGGGTGCCCCAACGAAGGTTTCTTTTTTTATATTAAATACTGAATAACAAGCGCCGAAACGAATACGCCGAGGGAGGCGCCGATTGCAACGGTCAATAATCCCCGTTTGAAATAAGCAAGTACCAGCGCGACCGCAACGCCAACCGCCGCGGTAACAATATGGTCGGTTGCGAAAAACACGGCGGGTATTGTCATAACGCTTAAAACGGCGTAGGGCATATAGTGCAGGAATGAAAGAATGAACCTGTTTTCAATCTTCTTTTTTATCAGCACAAGAGGTACGGCTCTTATAAGATACGTTACAAGCGCCATTGTTATAAGGTAGGGGAGGAATTGATTAAAGCTCATCGTTATCCTCCTTTCCCGCACTGTTAATCGGGAACAGTACGGCGGCAAGCGCGCTTGCCGCAACGGCGCAAATAATGATTACAAAGCCGCTGTGTACCTTTGAAAGCAGGGGAATAAAGCGGAACATACAGCTTAGCACAATCGCAATAATAACGCAGAAAAGGATGTGCTTATCCTCCTTTGCGGGCGGAACTACGATTGCAATAAACATTCCGTAAATCGCAATGCCGAGAGCGGAAATCAGCAGGGCGGGGAGCACATTGCCCGCAACCGCGCCTACTATTGTGCCTGCGCTCCAGCCGAGGTACGGCGTTAAAATCAGCCCGAGCATATATTTTTTGCCCACTGCCTTTTTTGAAGATGCAACGGCAAAAACCTCGTCCGTATTAACAAACGCAATCAAAAAGCGGTCTGCAACGGAAACGCTGCCGTCCAGCTTTTGCGACAGGGTAACGCTCATCAGCGCATAGCGCAGGTTAATAATAAACTGGCTTGCCGCAAGCTCAAACAGCGTGCCGCCCGATACGATAATCGGCACAGCCGCAAGCTGACCCGCGGACGTAACGTTAGTCATTGAAATAAGCAACGCTTCAAGCGAGGTCAGCCCGTTTGCAACGGTAAAAATGCCGAACGCAAAGGCAACGGAAAAATACCCGAGGCAAATCGGAACCCCGTCAATTATACCTTTTATAAAAGTGTTTTCTTTAATACTGTCTGTGTTTTTCATAGCAAGATGATAACATAACCCGCGGTGCAAAGTCAATAATACTTATTATAAGGTTTTATACTTCATTTTTTTGTTTGTTTTAACGAAAATTCAACATAACGCTTTAAATGTAATTCTTGTTGTTGTATTATATATACAAATTTTAACAGGAAGAGAAATTTATGGAAAAAAGAAATACGTTTCAGGGCAAGCTCGGCTTCGTGCTGGCTGCCTCGGGCTCTGCCGTAGGGCTCGGAAATCTGTGGCGTTTTCCCTATCTGGCGGCAAAATACGGCGGGGGAATGTTCCTGCTCGTTTACGTTTTGCTTGCGGTAACCTTCGGCTTTGTGCTTATGGTAACGGAAATCGCAATCGGCAGAAAAACACAGTTAAGTCCGCTGAAGGCTTTCGGCGCTCTGAATAAAAAATGGGACTGGCTCGGCAAGGTTGCAACGGTTGTGCCCGTGCTGATTTTCCCGTATTACTGCCTCATCGGCGGTTGGGTAACAAAATACGCCTACGTTATGATTACGGGTCAGGTTGAAGCGGCGGCGCAGGATTCCTTCTTCGGCGAGTACATATCCGCCCCCGTTGCTCCGATTGTTTGGTTTTTGATTTTCATATCCGCAACGGCGCTTGTAATTCTGTTCGGCGTTAACAAGGGCATTGAAAAGCTTAGCAAGGTGCTTATGCCCGCGCTGCTTGTTATTACTATTGCGCTGTCGGTTTACGTTGTAACAAGAAGCGGCGCGCTGGAGGGCGTTAAGTATTATCTTTTGCCCGATATTAAAAATCTTAATGCAAAAACCTTCCTTGCGGCGCTCGGTCAGCTTTTTTATTCAATGTCGCTTGCAATGGGAATTATGATAACCTACGGTTCATATTTCTCAAAGGAGGAGCATATTGAAAAGGCAACCCGACAGATTGAGTTTTTTGACACGGTTATCGCATTCCTTGCGGGGCTTATGATTATCCCTGCCGTGTTCGTTTTTTCGGGCGGGGACAAGGAAGCGCTCGGTAAAGGCCCGTCGCTTATGTTTGTAACGCTGCCCAAGGTGTTCAACAGCCTGCCCGGCGGCAATATTATCGGCTCGCTGTTTTTTGTGCTCGTGCTTTTTGCCGCGGTTACAAGCTCGGTTTCAATCCTTGAGGCAATTGTTTCGGGTCTGCTTGACAGCTTTAAAATCAAGCGCCTGCCCGCAACGCTGCTTGTTACGGCTTACGGCATTTTAATCGGCGTTGCCTGCTCGCTCGGCTTCGGCGTCTGGGACGGCGTAAAAATCCTCGGCTTCGGCATACTTGATTTTCTGGATTTTGTTTCAAACAGCGTGCTGCTTCCGGTTGTGGGAATGTTTACCTGTATTATGGTCGGCTTCGTTATTAAGCCCGATATGATAATTGCAGAGGTTGAGCTGAACGGCGAATTTAAGATGAAGCATTTTTATTCCGCTATGGTAAAATGGGTTGCGCCGATTTTCATTTTTGCAATCCTTGTTTCAAGCGTGCTTGAGGGCTTTGGCGTTATTACATTTTAATATAAAAAAACAGCGTTCGGAAAGCTGAACTGCCCCAGATTGTGCAGACAGCATAAAAACAGCCAACTATGGCAAAATATTAATTTTTAAGCAACGAACTGACATCTTTGT
>CADBUK010000172.1 GCA_902797915.1 Oscillospiraceae bacterium | reverse complement strand
TATGATAAAAGCGAAAAAGTGTTTTATAAGGACTAAAGTAAATTTTTCGCCTCTATTTTAATAATAAAAATTAAATGCTTGTTGCAATTTTTGGGCTAAGCGTTTATAATATATTTCAATGTATTTTTATAAAGGGGTGTTGTAAAATGAAAAAAGCAATGTCGCTTGTATTATCCGTTTTACTGATTGTTACAATATTCAGCGCTTGCTCGGCAGGGCCGAATTCCTCGCTTACGGAGGAAAACGTTACCTCAACCGTTGACGCCGCTTTTACAGCGCTGCAGGAATTTGACCAGGAAGCGCTTGAAAAATATGTTGATTCCAAAACGCTTGACGTAATTATGGACTTTGCAAAGGACCACGAGCAGTTCAAAGCGCTTGGCAAGGCGATTTTCGGTTCGCTTACCTATGAAATAAAAAACATTGATTTGGAAAACAAAACCGTTACGGTTTCCGTTAAAAACAAGGAGCTTTCCTCAATCGCTTCAAACTTTACCCGCAAGCTGCTGCAGGAGTACAGCACGCTCGACCTTCTGGCGCAGCTTAAAAGCGACCTTTGGCTTGACAACAATTTATCCGTGCTGACGGAACAGATTTCCGCCGCACAGATGCAGAACGAAGGCGTGGAAATTACCCTTAGCATAAGACAGGAAAAGAAAAATTTGGTTTTATCCTTTAACGACGAGGCGGAAAACGCCGTTTCGGGCGGAGCGCTTTCCGCAATTAAGGATTTGATTTAAAAAATATGAGGTGAAAAAATGGCAAATAAACTTCTTACCGCAATTTTCGGAGATTACTCCGCAAAAGAGGTTAAAAGAGTTCAGAAACAAACGGACAAGGTTATGGAGCTTGAGGCTAAATACCAGCCGATGAGCGACAAGGAGCTTGCTTCGCAAACTGAAATATTAAAGCAGAGGCTTACTGACGGCGAAACGCTGGACGATATTTTGCCCGACGCTTTTGCGGTTTGCCGTGAGGGCGCATGGCGTGTGCTCGGAATGAAGCATTTCCGCGTTCAGGTTATCGGCGGTATCATTCTGCACCAGGGCAGAATTGCCGAAATGAAAACGGGTGAAGGTAAAACCCTTGTTGCAACCCTGCCCGCTTACCTTAACGCGCTTGAGGGCAAGGGCGTTCACATTGTTACGGTTAACGATTACCTTGCAAAGCGCGACAGCGAATGGATGGGCAAGCTGTACCGTTTTCTCGGTTTGAGCTGCGGACTGATTATCCACGAAAAGACAAACGCCGAAAGGCAGGAAGCATATAACTGCGACATTACTTACGGCACGAATAACGAAATGGGCTTTGACTACCTGAGAGACAATATGGTTGTTGAAAAGGGAGACAAGGTTCAGCGCGGGCATAATTTTGCAATCGTCGATGAGGTTGACTCCATCCTTATTGATGAGGCAAGAACTCCGCTTATCATCAGCGGCAGGGGCGACCAGTCAACCGATATGTACCGCCGCGCAAACGAATTTGCAAAAAGTCTTGTTATGGACAAGGTTGAGCAGATGGACGAAAAGCAGGATACTGAGGAGCTGCACCGCGACGCCGACTACCTTGTTGACGAAAAGGCGCGTACCGCTACCCTGCTTCAAAACGGTGTAAAAAAGGCGGAGGCGGCATTCGGCGTTGAAAACCTGATGGATATGGAAAACAGCACGCTGCTGCACCACATCAATCAGGCGATAAAAGCAATCGGCGTTATGAAGCGCGACGTTGACTACGTTGTTAAAGACGGTCAGGTGCTTATCGTTGACGAATTCACGGGCCGTATTATGCTTGGCAGACGCTTTAACGACGGACTGCATCAGGCACTTGAGACAAAGGAAAACGTTAAGGTTGAGCACGAGAGCAAAACCCTTGCAACAATTACCTTCCAGAACTATTTCCGCCTTTACACAAAGCTTTCGGGTATGACGGGTACCGCAATGACCGAAAGCCAGGAATTCAGCGAAATTTACAAGCTTGACGTTGTTGAAATCCCGACCAACAAGCCGCTTGCGCGTGAGGATTTGCCCGACGTTATTTTCCAGACGGAAGCAGGCAAATTCAAGCACGTAATTGAGCAGATTCAGGAATGTCACGAAAAGGGACAGCCCATTCTTGTTGGTACGGTTAATATTGAAAAGAGCGAACTGCTGTCAAAGCTGCTTAAAAAGGCGCACATCAAGCACAACGTGCTGAACGCTAAAAACCACGAGCGTGAGGCGGAAATCGTTGCGCAGGCAGGTAAGCTCGGCGCGGTTACCATTGCAACAAATATGGCGGGCCGTGGTACAGATATTATGCTCGGCGGTAACGCAGAATACCTTGCAACCGCTGAACTGAAGCGTATGCAGATGCCCGCGGAGCTTATTGCCGAGGCAAAGGGCTACGCCGAAACAGACAATGAAGAAATTCTTGAGGCAAGAAAGACCTTCAGAGAGCTTGAAGAAAAATATAAAGAGCAGATTAAGGACGAGGCGGAAAAGGTTCGCGAAGCGGGCGGTCTTTTCATTCTCGGCACGGAGCGCCACGATTCACGCCGAATCGATAACCAGCTCAGAGGACGTGCAGGACGTCAGGGCGACCCCGGTAAATCACAGTTCTATCTGTCCACCGAGGACGATTTGCTTCGTCTTTTCGGCGGCGACAGAATGAAGGCAATAATGAGCCGTATGTCCGTTGACGAGGATATGCCGATTCCGAGCAAAATGATTTCAAGCACAATTGAATCCTCGCAGAAGAAGGTTGAGGGCAGAAACTTCGGTATCAGAAAGCAAACGCTGCAGTACGACGACGTTATGAACCGCCAGCGTGAGCTTATCTACAAGCAGCGCGATATGGTGCTTGACGGTATGGACCTTACCGAACAGATTAATAATATGCTTAACACAAATATTGAGGAAAACGTTTACTTCTACTGTGTTAAGGACAGCGATAAGAAGGACTGGAACCTTGCAGGACTCAAGGAAAAATACCGCCTGTGGCTGCTTTCTCCCGCAGAATGCGACCAGCTTGACGATATGGACCAGGACGAAATGATTGAGTTTATGCAGGAAACTGGCAGAGAGCGACTTGCCGCAAGACGCGAAGCCATCGGCGAGGAATTCTATCAGGAGCTTTCACGCAAGGTGCTGCTGCACAACGTTGACAGTCTGTGGATGGACCACATTGACGCTATGGACGCTCTCAAAGAAGGTATCCACCTGCGCTCCTATGCTCAACAGGATCCCGTTGTTGCCTTCCGTATGGAGTCTTACGATATGTTTGACGAAATGACGAGGGAAATCAGGGAAAAGACCGTTAAGATGATGTTTACGGTTGTTGTAAGGCGCAGAGAGGACGTTGAGCGCAAGCAGGTTGCAAAGATTACCGCAACCTCGTCCGGCGGCGACTACACCGCAAAAGCCGAGCCCGTAAGAAAGGGCAAGAAGGTAGGACCTAACGACCCCTGCCCCTGCGGAAGCGGAAAGAAATATAAAAAGTGCTGCGGCTCACCCGAAAAATTAGCGCAACAGTAACTAAAAAAGAACGCCTTGGGGCACCCTACGAAAATAGGGTTAGGTTTTGGCGTTGTCCTTTTGCCCCAAAAGACATTAAAAACCGCCTGTATACGCAAGT
>CADBUK010000171.1 GCA_902797915.1 Oscillospiraceae bacterium | reverse complement strand
TAATTCAGTTAAGGATATATCTTCGTTAAACATCAGAATTGCAAATGAGATTAAAGATTGCTCAAAGCCCGTTCTCAATATTCTTTATGCAAATGCCTTTCCGAGCATTATTGTTGCCGCTCCTCCGTCAGGAGGCAAAACAACTTTTTTGCGGGACTTTGCAAGGCAGCTTTCAAGCGGCTTTAACAGCCGTTACAGAAAAGTTGCTGTAATTGACGAACGCAATGAATTTGCGTTTAAAAGCAGTGTTGATATTGAAGCAGATATCGGTCTAAATACTGACGTAATAACAGGCTTTTCAAAAGAAAAGGGGATTGAAATTGCCGTAAGAAGCTTATCGCCCGAAATGATTGTTTGTGACGAAATAACGTCATTATCAGAGGTAGAAAAAATTAAAGACGGCTTTCTTTCTGGAGTTTCTTTCGCAGTATCCGTTCACGCGTCAAATAAAGACGAGTTGTTAAAGAAAGACATTGTAAAATCCTTAATTGCCACAAGCGAATTCGACTACATTGTGTTACTGAAAGATTACACTTACAGCTTTGAAATTCTGGAAGTTGAATGATTTATGAAATATATAGGAATAATCCTGATAAATATTGCGTTTTCCGCTGCCGGAATTTTTGCCGCTTATTCAATAAAAGAGAAAGAAATTATCTGCGACGAGCTTTTAATTATGGCGCGTACGATGAAAAGCAACCTGAGGTTTTCATCGGGAACATATACAGGGATATTAAACTCATTAAAGCAAGAGCTCATTTTAAAACATCTTGATTTTATTAATGAAATCAGCGCGGAGGAGCCCGCAGTAAAAACAAAGCTATCACTCGCTGACGACGAAAGAACAACGCATATTTTCAGGTTGCTCGGCAGTGTGGATTCAGCTTCAATGCTTGATGAATTAGACGCGTATGAAAACTATTTTGCTGAAAGAAAGCGGTATTATTCCGAAAAGCTGAAAAACCGCTTTAAGCTCTACATAATGTCGGGAATATTATGCGGTGCCGCCGTTTCAATAATGCTGCTGTAATTTTCGGAGGTTTAAATGGACATAAATTTTATATTCAAAATTGCTGCGGTTGGGGTTATCGTTGCGGTTCTAAACACCGTTCTTGCAAAAAGCGGCAGGGAAGACCAGGCGATGATGACGGCGCTTGCGGGTATTATCGTTGTGCTTATGATGCTGATACCGAAAATCAGCGAGCTTTTCAGCACGGTTAAATCACTTTTCAGCCTATGACGCAGATTATAGGTATTACGGTTATCAGCCTTCTTTTTGCCCTGATTTTTAAAAGCGTTAACCCTTCATTTTCAATTATAATTGCAGTATGCGCGGCTTGTATTCTGTTTTTTAAAGTTGCTGACAGCCTTGCGGGGATTATTGAAAGCTTTAAAAATCTTGCCTCAGGGTTTGAAAATGTAAACAATTACGTTCATCTGATGCTTAAAACCCTTGGAATTGCAATGATTTCGCAGTTTATAGCGGATATTTGCAGGGACTCGGGAGAGAGCGCGCTTGCGGGACAAACTGAGGTTGTTACAAAAATTATAATTATTGCAATGATTATGCCGCTTTTTGAAGCGGTAATCAAAGCAGTATCAGGATTGTTAATATGAAATATAAAGAATACCTGAAAATTACAATTTGTATATTTTCTATGGCTCTTGTATTCCTTTGCGAGCCTTATCCCGCTTTCGCTGAGGATTACAGTAAAGACGATTATAACTCTGTCTTGTCAGGGTTTGACACATCGTTTGTTGATACGCTTGACAGCGACAGTAAAGACGTTTTGGAGTCACTCGGTCTTGCTGAATTTGATTATGAAAAGCTGATTGATTTTTCTGTAAGGGACATTGTCGAACTAACAGTAAGAACGGTAAAAGATAGATTTAAAACACCTTTAAATTCTGCGTTGCTGATTTTTATAATAGTATGTTTTTCATCTCTGTTTCAGGGTATGAAGGAAACGGTGCAGGACGGCGATATGCCTTCGCTATATTCAACAGTAAGTGCTTTGGTCATAGCGTTATTGCTAATCTCAAAATTGAAGAATACGATTGCTCTGTCCGTAAGCGCAATATCGGTTTGC
>CADBUK010000170.1 GCA_902797915.1 Oscillospiraceae bacterium | reverse complement strand
GAAAACGGCAGGCAGAGCGCGGACGACAGAATTGACGGCAGGGTAATCCTTTCAATCGACGGCAGGCAGCAGGAGCTGAAGCTTTCCAATACAATCCGTAGCGAAATGACGGACAGCCTGTCCGTTACGGTGCCTCTTGAGAGCGGCAACCATAAGATTAAGGTTGAGCATAAGGACGGCACCTACGTACTCGACAGCCTGCTTGTGCGCAAGGCGGTTTCTTCAGAGCCGCACACTTATTATCAGAGCGGCGAAAACGGCGATTCGCTTGTTATCATTTCCCCGCGTGACGACTGGTTTACCGTTCAGCTTGACGGGGAAGAACGCCTTATGTTCCTAAAGCGCGGCTTGAATAAGCTTGCGGCGGGCGAAAGGTATTCCGACGTTCACGTTTTAACCTCCGACGGCAAGGGCTTTTCACAGGCGTTTGCGGCGGATGAGCTTGCGCTTGCGGGCACGGCTTACCTTGCGGAAAACGGCGAATACGCGGGCGGTATTACGTCCGACGGCGGCAGTGCGGAATTTACGGTTAACGCGCCGCACAGCGGAACTTATTACGTAACCTTCAGGTATTCAAACAATGACGAAAACGGCGTGCACGCCTATAACATTGATTTGGTGGAGGATTACGTTTCAATTGAAACCTCAATCGGCACGACGGAGCTTTATTGCCGCAACACTTGCAGTTGGCAGACCTATACAACCGCAACGGCGGAAATTCAGCTTAACGAGGGCGAAAACACCGTGTTAATTCATAACGACGGCAGCAACCTGTTTAACGGCACGCCCGCGAATGCGCCGAGAATTTCAGATATTTACATAAACGAAAAGTAAGACAAAAGGGGACGTTCAGCGGAACGTCCCCTTGTTTATTTGCGCTGCTGACGAAGCATACGCCTTTGCATATTGACAAAGCGTTTTTAATATGTTATATATGAATTAGAACTGTACTACCCCGAGTAGTACAGTTGAAACTATACCCAAACTGTACTACTGCTTATAGTACAGTTGAGATATTATTACTTGAGGTGGTGCTTATGCCGCAGGACAAGGCTTTTATTAAAACCGAAGGGCTTTCAAGGTTTTACTTCGTCGGCAACGAAACGATTACGGCGCTTAACAACGTAAACCTTGAAATTGAGCGCGGAAAAATCTGCGCGGTGCTCGGCACCTCGGGTTCGGGAAAATCAACGCTGCTCAATATGCTTGCGGGGCTTGAACGCCCGAGCACGGGCACGGTGCAAATCGGAAAATACCGCATTGACAGGCTTAGCGAGGCGCAGCTTGCGCAGTTCAGGCAAAGGTTTACGGGTTTCGTTTTTCAGTCGTATAATTTAATTCAGACGATGACCGCGCTTGAAAACGTTGCGCTGCCCCTGATGTTCAAGGGCGTTGACAAAAAGGAGCGCGAGGAACGCGCTATGGAAATGCTTAAAATGGTGGGGCTTGAAAACAGGGCTTACCACCGCCCCAACGAGATGAGCGGCGGCCAGCAGCAGAGAGTGGGAATTGCGCGCGCGTTCGCCTCAAACCCGCAGGTTGTTTTTGCGGATGAGCCCACGGGCAATCTGGACAGCCGCACAACAGACGAGGTTATGCGCCTTATCACAAATCTGGTTCACGCGAATAATCAGACGATGGTTCTGGTAACCCACGACTCCGCGGTTGCGCAGTATGCCGATATGGTTGTAAGAATTTCGGACGGCGAAATTGCAGAGCAGTATGACACAAATCAGGAGGAACTGTTATGAAAATAATTAAACCCGTTATTGCCGTTTTAACGGCGGTTTTGATGTTGCTTTCAGTGGGTTTGCCCGCTTTTGCAGAGGAGGAGGGCTACGGCTATTCCTCTTCGATTTTAACGCCCCACCTTGTTGCCGAGGGCTTTTCGGCGGACAAGGCCGTTTATAACGGCACGGCGTTCAACCTTACCTTTAAGCTTAAAAACACAAGCAGCGACGTTGACGTGCGCAACGTGTTAATCCGCCTTTCAGGCGGCGAGGCGTTTGCAGTTAACGGCGGCACGGACACCGTTTATGCGGACAGGATTGCAAAGGGCGGCACAGCTTCCTTCAGCAAGGCGTTCGTGTGTGCGGACAACGCCCCTGCGGGTATGAACGCAATTTCCGCCTCGGTTTCTTACGAATATTTTGAGGGCGAGGAAAAGTTTTCCGCGTCGGAGGAATTTACCTTCAGCGTTAAGGTTAATCAGCTTGAAACCTCTGCTCCGTCCAACAATCAAAATTTAACACCCCAGCTCCTGATATCAAAATTCTCCTTTGGCGGAGCGGAGGTTAACGGGGGAGAGGTTTTCAGCCTCAGCTTTACGGTTAAAAACAACTCCTCCTCAATTAAGGTGCAAAACGTAATTGTTAAGCTTTCGGGCGGCGAGGCGTTTGTTGTTGCGGACGGTACGGACACCGTTTCCGTTGACTCAATCGGCGCAAAGGGTGCCGCAACAATAACAAAGGCGTTTAAGTGCCAGAACAATATTCCGTCGGGCATTTACCCGATTTCCGCTTCAATCAGCTATGAGTATTTCGACGGCGGCGAAAAGGCTTCGGGCAGCGCGGATTTGGTTATGAGCATACCCACCGCCCAGCCCGACAGGGTTTCGTTTGAGGGCATTACCCTTGCAGACCAGAAGGTTACGCAGGGGCAGGAAAACGACTGCGGCTTCCAGATTATAAACAGCGGGCAGACAAGGCTTTCAAACTGCAAGGTTGTTCTTGTTGACGATAACAACACCGTTATTGCAAGCGCTTACATAGGCAATATTGAGGCGGGTACCCAGTTTTCAAGCAATTACACCCTGCCCGTAACGTTTAACAGCCTCGGCGAAAAGCAGGTTGTGCTCGTTCTTGAATATGAAAACGAGGACGGCGAAAAGAAAAGCACGCAAACCGATTTTCAGCTTACCGTTGAGGAGGAGTTTAATCCGTTTGAGGATATTGAAAACGGAGAGGACGATATTGTAACCCCGACCGCAAGCCCGATTAAAGTTGCGGTAATTTCAATTGCGGCGCTGCTCGGCACGGTTGCGGCGATTATAATTATTGTTAAGGTTGTAAAAAAGAAAAAAGCAGGGAAGGGCAGTGTTATAGATGAAGAAATCTGACCTTTTTCAGATGGCGCTGAGCAATCTCAGAAACCGCAAAACACGCACCTGGCTTACGGTTATCGGCGTAATTATCGGCACCTGCGCAATTGTAATAATGGTTTCCATCGGCGTCGGCATTGATAAGATGGTAACCGCCCAGTACTCCTCGGATAATTCGCTTAATAAAATTACCGTTTACAGCGGCTACGGCGAGGACGGCGGGGAGGAGGTTGCGCTTGACGATAACGCCGTCAGCTACCTGCAGGGGCTTGAGCACGTTAATTTGGTTGTACCCATTGTTAACGTTAACGGCTACACAAGCATTTCCCGCGGCAAATATTCCCTTCAGTACGCAGAAATTAAGGGCATAGATTTTGACGTTATGCAGCAAATCGGCTTCGAGCTTACGGAAGGCAGCTTTAATTATGCCGACAAAGCCTCAACCGTTTATTTCGGCAAGGAGGTCGTTATTAATTTCGCGGACGCTCAGGGCAATCCCGTTAAGTATAAATATGACGATAATTATGAAGTTACGGATTGCGAAATTGACCCGATGAAAGATATTTTTATGATGGGCACGCCCGTTTATAATCAGAACGAGGGCACAAGCACCGTTACAAACGAAAAGCGCATTAAGGTAGGCGGCATTGTTAAAAACGATTACAAGGTTGACTATTCGTCAGGCACCGTTTACGTTGATATTGAAACGGCAAAGCAGCTTGTAAGGGATTACAACAAGCTGAACCCCACGGGCGAAAAGGCAACGCTGCAGTATTCTGACGTCTGGGTTTATGTTGACGAAATGGAAAACGTAAAGGACGTTCAGAATAAAATCAACAAAACGGGGCTCGGCTGCATTTCGGACGAGGAGGGGCTGGAGTACACCAAAAAAATTATGAAGGTGGTTCAGCTTATACTCGGCGCAATCGGCGCGGTTTCAATGCTTGTTGCCGCCTTCGGTATAAGCAACACGATGGTTATGTCTGTTTATGAGCGCACAAAGGAAATCGGAATAATGAAGGTTATCGGCTGCGACATTAAGGACATCAAGGCTATGTTTCTTTACGAAGCGGGCATAATCGGTCTTACGGGCGGCACAATCGGCATAATAATCAGTATAATTATTTCGGCTGTCGCAAACGCGGTTGCGCGGGCGGTTATCAGTTCAATGAGTCAGATGGAGGACGGAATGCAGATTTACGTTTCCTCGGTTCCTCCGTGGCTTGTGCTGCTCGGAATCGGCTTTGCCGTTCTGGTCGGCGTTGTGGCGGGCATTGCGCCTGCAAACCGCTCTGTTAAGGTCAGCGCGCTTACCGCAATCCATAATGAATGAAGAATTAAGGTGGTAATATATGTTTGTTATAAACACAACAAGCAGAGAGCCAATCTATTCCCAGATTGAAAAAAGCATTGTCAAGTACATCAATCTCGGCGCTTTTGAGGCGGGGGAAATGCTGCCCTCGGTCCGCGCGCTTGCAACACAGCTCGGCATTAACCCGAACACCGTTGCAAAGGCGTATAAAAACCTGGAGCAAAACGGCGTTCTTTACACCGTTCCGGGCAAGGGAATTTTTGTTGCCTCAAGGGAACTTAACGAAATTCAGGTTTTGGCGAAAAATCAGCTGAACACCGCCTTGCAGGACGCAAAAAACGCGGGCGTTTCAAAGGACAGCGTGATGAAATTTGTCAATGAGCTTTGGAGGGATGAAGAATGATTGAGATAAAGGGGATTACAAAAACCTTCGGCGCAACCAAAGCGCTTAACGAGGTTTCATTTAATATTGAAAAGGGCTCGGTGTTCGGGCTTGTAGGCTCAAACGGCGCGGGCAAAAGCACCCTGCTGCGCATAATCGCGGGCGTTTTTGAGCCTGACAGCGGCAACGCTTATCTTGACGGCGAAACCCCGTTTGAAAACAATGCCGTTAAGGAAAAAACCGCGTTTGTTTCCGATTTTCCGTATTTCTACAGCGGCGTTACGCTTGACAGTATGGCGCAGTATTATAAGGATATGTATTCGGGCTGGGACGATATTCGCTTTACAAAGCTTAAAGCCGCCTTCCCGATTGACCCTTATCAGAAAATTTCCACAATGAGCAAGGGTATGCAGCGCCAGTCGGCGATAATTCTTGCGCTGTCATACAACCCCGAGTACATTCTGTTTGACGAGGTTTTTGACGGGCTTGACCCCGTTATACGCGAGCTTGTTAAGCGAATTCTTATTGATTACGTTGAGGAAACGGGCGCAACGGTTGTTATCGCGGGGCATAATCTGCGCGAGCTTGAGGGCTTCTGCGACCATATCGGGCTGCTGCACCTCGGCGGAATACTTATGGAAAAGGATATTGACTCCGAAGCTATGGGTATGTTCCGCGTGCAGTTCGTTCTGCCCGACGAGGCTCAGCTTGAGCCGCTGCGCGCAAAGCTTAACATTGTTAAGGAAGCCCGTCAGGGTAAGATGATAACAATGACGGTTAAGGGCAATAAGGACGAAATTGACGCAGTTCTTGCGGCTGAAAGTCCCGTGTTCCTTGAAACCCTGCCGCTCACACTTGAAGAATTATTTATCAGCGAAATGGAGGTTGCAGGCTATGACATCAACAAATTCACGTTCTAAGTTTATTGCAGCTTTCAAAAAGCTGTTAAAGCGCCGCTGGGCAGGCGCGGTAATTATACTGCTGCTTTCAATTATCGCGGGCATTATTTTCGCAACGGCAACCGTGCAGGAGTACAATTACAATTATGATTATGATTATATTAACAACGCCGCCAACGCGGTTCAGAGCTACCGTGTTGACGATGAATTTCTGAAATTCGGCGGTTTTCTGTGCGCAATTATCGGCGTTTACGATTTGTTCGCCTGCGTGCGTTATTTTAAGGAGATTTACAAAAAACGCTCCTGCGATTATTATTTTGCCTCGCCGATTACAAGGGCGGAATACTTTAACTCGGGCTTTTTGTTCGGCTTCGTTACTAACGCGGTTTCGTTCTGCGCGGGCGTTTTTGCGTTCGCTGCAATCATCAAAACAACCACCGTGCCAAACACAAGCTTCTATTTTGAAAAGTATGTGTTGGTTATATTAGCGGCAATGCTGCTTGCGCTCCTTGCCGCCTTTGCCATTCTGCTGCTCTGCGCGGTGCTTGCGGGCAAAAAGCTGCACTATTTCGTGCTTGCCGCAATTGCGCTTATAAGCGCGCCGCTTGCCTGCACGGGCGTTGCAACAAATATTAACTATATCTGGGGCGTTATCAGGCAGAGCATAGGCCTTGCGGCGCTCAGCCCCGTAGGAAACGCAATCTGCGCGTTTGAAAGCAATTACGGCTATTACGGCTCGGTTAAGCCGCTGTTCGTAATTTCCGCCGTTGAAATAGCCGCCGCGTACGTTATCGGTCTGCTTGTGTTTAAGAAAAGAAAGGCAGAGGTTGCGGAGGTTTCCCTTACGGGAAAAATCGTTCCGTTCTTCTTCCTTGCGCTGCTGCAGATTTACGCGTTTATGCGCTTCGGCACTATTCAGAACTTTGCGGCTGTTATCGGCGTAGGCGTTGTTACGGCGGTTGTTGCAACGCTGATTTACACGGCGATATTCTACAAAAAGGCGTTTACAAAGGAAACGCTAATTACCCTTGTCTGCACAGGCGTTGCGTGCGTGGTATTCATAACCGCGGTGTATTTGCCGAGCCACAGCTCGTTTGTAAAATACGTTCCGCAGGCGGATGAGGTTGAAAGCGTTGAGCTTACTAACGACAGCTTTACGTATTCAAACGTCTCAATGAGCGTTTTCAATATGCTGTTTTACGCCTATGGCGGCGGCACGGAGGAGGCTTATACCGTAACAAGCGCGGACGGAATTGAAAAGGTTATCGCCCTGCACGAAAAGGTTGTTTCTGACGATGTTATTGTTAAAAGCAGAAGCTCCGTAAACAATCTGCTTTCGGATTACGAATACTATTACGGCGATATGGGCTTTGAAATCAAGTATCATCTCAAGGACGGCAGAACGGTTGCAAGGCAGTATTCCGTAAACTCAAGCCTTATAAGCGAGGAGGCAAGGGCGCTGTACCAGACGGAAGAAATTATCAGCCAGTCAGAGCCGTTTAACGTTGACCTCAGCAAGCTTGCGTTCGCGGGCGTTGACGTTTTTGACCTTACGCCGCAAACGGACGAGTACGGCGACGTTTATTACGAAAATAACTATGACGTTACGCGTGCCGAAAACGTTACGGATAATTATGCCGAGCTTTTGGACTGCCTTGTTGCCGATAAGGCAAATGAAAGCGCTGAAACCTTCTTTGCAACAAATAATTATTTTTACTATTTTGACGCTGCGGATGATTATTACTATGATTACAGCGAGCATAATGTCGGCACGATTGTTTTGTACGTTTATTCCGATATGGCAACAAAGGCTTACAATGATAAAATTGCCGCAATGAGCTGGGAACAATTCAAAGCGTTTGCAAACAGCGACGATTTTTATGAGGGCGATGTTCACGGCGATTGCCTTGACACATACTCGATTGAAATTCTGGACGGGGACACCCGCACTATTGATTATCTCAAAGCGCACGGAATTGAGATTGGGTAAGCCGAGCAAGCTCGGCAGTGGTCAGTGACCAGCGGACAGTTAAGCGTCGCTGCGCTCCCAACAAACCCTTCTGTAAGATTGTAGGGGACGCCGACCTCGGCGTCCCGTTCTGCTCCGCAAACCCAAACCTTCAAAATAAAAAACGGCAGAGGATTTCCTCTGCCGTTAAATTATGCCTTTTTCTACCTGAGGAGTGCAAACCCCAAATCAATTGCGCCGCCGAGCACCCTTGAGGTTTTGTACATACCAAGGGTTTCCGTAAACCATAATATAATAAGCGCAACAAAAATTGCAATTAAAAGCGTTTCCTTTTTCATTTTGAAGCCCCCTTCAAACATTTACATATACTATTATAAACAATTTTAAAAATAAATCAACTGTAACTTTTGATAATAATATAACAATTTTAAAATTTATGTTGAAAATGGAAACCGACTGTCCTATAATATAGAAGATTTTGATGTTAGAGGAGTGTTTTGATATGGCAGTATCAACTCTTTTTCAAATAGCCGACGTGGCTGCGGGCGCAAACCCCGACACATCAACGGTGGTTATATCCCTTCCCGTAATAGTGTTTATGCTTTTGGCGGTGCTGGTTGTTGTTCTGCTGCTGTTCGGCAGGGCAAGCCAAAGGGCTGCGGAGGCTAAAAAGCACCTTACCCGCCACGAAAAAGATTTGCGCGACGGTACGATTAACG
>CADBUK010000169.1 GCA_902797915.1 Oscillospiraceae bacterium | reverse complement strand
TTTTGTAGCAATTTCGGTACTTTTTCAACACTTCGCCGCGTGTTTCTTTTCTTGTATATAATACTATATTATATATTTATATACATTATATAAATGGCACCTCAAAATCGACCACTATATGTGGTGCAGTTGAAAACGACTGCTGCGGCAAAAACGGAGAAACTTCGTCGAAAAAAATTTTTGCATCTTTTTTCATAATTTCGTAGTCAAAGCGGTAATCCATTATGTTAAAGCCCTGCTTGTCCCTGCTGAACAGCACGGCGTCCTCATCAAAGGCAAAGGTTTTTGTGTTGTAATACGCAACCGAAACGCCGACGGCAAGTATCAGCGCGCCGATAAAAACGGAAAGAAAAATAGGGTGTTTTTTCATATTATCAAATCCTTTATATTATTATCTGTTCAGTTTGCGGAGGCGCTCTCCTGAAGCGAATACTCGTCAATCAGCAAATCCGCAAAGGCAGAGGCAAAAAGCCTGCCCGAATAGCAAGCCTCCTCCAGCGTATTAGCGTCCGTGCCGACCTCAAGTAAAAACGAATTCGGCGTTAAATCCATATTATACCTGCGCTCTGAAAACAAAATCGGGCGCATTAAGCCCTCATAAGCCGAGTTTACCTTTTCCGTAACCGCTGCCGAAAAGCGCAGATTGTCCTGCCAGCTTTCAAAGCTTTTTACCCTGCCGTACTCGCAGCCTGAAATAATCATCATCCGCGCCGCCTTTTTGCCGTTCACAACAGCGGTGGGCTTTACCTTTGTTCCATCCTTATATGTAATGCTGTCGCGGTGGACGTCAATTGTAATTTCGATTGACGGGTACTGCTCCAGATACTCCTCAACCGATTTGCGCGAGGAATCATACGCCGCGTTGTAAGACAAATCGTGAATTTCCGTATCGTGCAGAACGCCTATTCCCTTTTCCTCAAGTATGCGGCAGATTTCGTCCCCGACCCGAACAACATTGCGTGCAGTATCCTGCGTTTTCAGGTCGGCGGACTCTGTATAAAAACCCGCGTCAAGAAGAGTGTAGCTTTCCGTGGTGTGACTGTGATAAATCAGAACCGTGGGCTGTGAATAATCCTTAATACTCAAATCTGCTTTTGCCTGCAGCAGAGCCTCAATATCAGGCTCATAAAAATCAGGCGGTATTTTGCTTTGAATTTCCGTGTTTGAGAAAGCTAATATTGTTCCGCCACCCGAATAGCTTTCCTCGCTCGTTTTGCCCTTAACGGTTTCATCGCCGATAACCTGCTGTTCAGCCTCCATTAAAGCCAGCACATCCGAAGGCGTCTGAGTTAAATCTGCATTATCGGAGCTGTCCTCGTTGATAACGCGTTTCATAACCTCGGAAGACTCCTCCCGCGCGGTGTTATTATTATTTGTTTCATCGCCGCCGATTATCAAAGAAACCTGCTGAGAGGCGGTTTCAATTTTTTCCAGCGGGCTTGAAAAGGCGGGCAGGGTTGCCGCAAAGCTTATGAGCCCCTGCGAATAAAAGGGCAGAAAATTAACCGCAATTCCCAAAGCGCCGAAAAGGGCAATTACGTTAGAAACAAAAACTATGATTTCCTTTTTCATTTCAGCACCCCGATAAAAGAATGAAAACACATATCCTATTATATATATGAGCCGTGCCGACGATTTATCCCACAAGCGCGTATAAATCCTGTTCGTTAATATCGGGGTGGAGGCAGGTGTTAATGCTCATTCCTATCAGCTTTGCGCCCTGCTGAATAACCTTGTCTATTTCACGCGGGGTTACGAACATTGAATTATCCTGCGTGCCCTTGATTACACCCGTTGAAACAACCGTGGGAATTCCGATTGAAATTACGGGTACGCCAAGGGTTTTTGCCGAGATTTCAAAGCGATGGTTGCCCACGCCCGAACCGGGAGAAATTCCCGTGTTTGAAATCTGAACCGTTGTGCCGAGCCTTTGCGCCGAGGTGGCGGCAAGCGCGTCAACCGCGATTACGCAGGAGGGCTTAACCTCGCCCGCAACGCCCTTTATAATCTCTGCGCTTTCAATGCCCGTATCGCCGAGCACGCCTGTTGAAATACCCGCAACGCTTTTGAGCCCCTCAAAGCCCATTACGCGCTTTAAGTCGTCGGACAGATGGCGGGTTGCAAAAACATAGCTGAGCGTTTTCGGACCGAGAGCGTCCGCCGTAATATCCATATTACCAACACCCGCAACCAAAATATTGTCACATTCCGCGGGCAGCAGCTTTTTTATCAGGGCGGAAATTTTGCCCAGCCTGCCGTCAAAAATATCCGTGTCGTTAACAAAGGACGGCACCTCAACCGTGATATATTCCCCGACGGGCTTGCCGATTTCACGGGCGCCCTTTTCGTTGAGAACGCTGACGGTTGTTACCGTGCCGTGCTGCTCAATCTTGACGCCCGAGAGGGCTGTTTTTTCCTTTTCCTCATAACATTCAACCGCTAAATCCGTGCGCTTTTCCATAGTATTTTCCTCGCATTTTAAACATTTTCAATAAAAGTATGCCCAAAAATAAAAAAATACTTGCATTTTGCAAAAAGTTGTGCTAATATACATAAGCATTTAATTTGATATATTTCATATTCTATAAATTCGGTTTTCAAGGGAGTGAAAAGGAATGCCAAACATTAAATCAGCAAAAAAGAGAGTAAAGGTTCAGGCAAAGAAGGCAGCAAACAATAAGGCTGCAAACTCTGCTCTTAAAACAGCAATCAAAAAGGCAAACGTGGCTATTGACACAAATGCCGCTGATAAAGAGGTTGTTGTTAAGGACGCTGTTAAGAAGATTGATCAGGCTGCAGCAAAGAATCGTCTTCACAAGAACACCGCTGCAAGAAAGAAGAGCAATCTTCAGAACAAGCTGAACAAGGCTTAATTGAACTGCAAATATTATCCCGTCTCGTTTGAGGCGGGATTTTTTGCATTGTAAACTCCGTCCGAAATCATTCGTTGCGGACAATGCCCCTATAACAACCGCCTTCGTATATTGCCTCTTGACTTTACGGGGCAATGTTTATATAATGTATTTATAGACAAAATATCTATGGGGGTATAATATAATGAAATTTAGCAAGATTTTAAAAGTTATTGCAGTTCTTGTTGCTATTGCAGGTCTTTTTGCTGCTGCTTATTTTGCTGTAAAGAAGATTATGGACAGACAGGAACCCGAATACTTTGACGATAACGATTTCTTTGAGTGCGACAACGACCTTGAAATCATCGAGGTTGAAAACGAAGCTCCCGCAGAGGAGGAAAAACCCGCACCAAAGAAAAAGGCTGCTAAGAAAGACGCAGAATAATAACAACATTTATGGGCTGTTCCGTGAGCAGCCCATTGATTTTTGATTTATAATAATCGGAGGCAATTATGAAAGGCAGATACAATTGCGGGCTTGTGCTTGAGGGCGGCGGCTCAAGGGCAATTTACACAAGCGGCGTGCTGGACGCGTTTATGGAGGAGGGGCTTGAGTTCCCCTACGTTATAGGCGTTTCCGCAGGAGCCTGCAACGGCGCAAGCTTTCTTGGCAAGGCGCTGCACCGCCAGCACGAAATAACGATGGATTACGTTAAGGATAAACGCTATATGAGCTTTGAAAGTATGTTCAAAAACGGCGAATACCTTAACAGCGAGTGGATTTTTAACGAGCTTAGCTACGACCTTTGCCCGCTTGACCACAACCAGTTTGAAAACAGCGACGCAACCTTTTGCACGGTTGTTACAAACGCCGCAACGGGCAAAGCCGAATACCTTTACCCTGACACGCTGAGGCAGCGCGGCTGCCCAGAAATCAGAGCAAGCTGTTCCCTTCCCCTTGCAACCAAGGGCATGGAAATCGGCGGCGAGCTGTACTACGACGGCGGACTTGCGGACTCAATTCCTATGAAAAGAGCGTTTGAGGACGGCTGCCGAAAATGCCTGGTTGTGCTCACTCAGCACAGGGGCTACGTTAAAAAGCCGATGAAGGGCGACGCGCACAAGGTTTTCAAGCAGTATCCTCTGCTTGCGGAATCCATTAACAACCGCCACGAAATGTACAACCAACAGGTTGCTGACGTTGAGGCGGCTGAGGAAAACGGCACGGCGTACGTTATCCGCCCTGCAAGACCGCTCGACTGCTCGCCCATAGAAAAGAACACCACAAAGCTGGAGCGGATTTACCAGCTTGGCTATCAGCAGGCAAAGCACCATATGCCGCAAATCAAGGAATTTTTAGGAATAAAATAACTTATTTTATACGGACGGATTTGCCCACCTGCTCTAAAGGCTAATAAGGTTTAAATCGTAATCTTTCACTCATCTTGGCGATTAAAAATTGCCTGAATACGAAAGTATGCAGTCAATTTTATAATCATCAATCTAAGCAAAATCTTAACGATTTAAACTGCAG
>CADBUK010000168.1 GCA_902797915.1 Oscillospiraceae bacterium | reverse complement strand
TATCAGGAACCTGAAATGAAAATCCGTAAATATTCACTTCCCGTTAGTGAATACATCACAACGTCGGATATGAAGTCGGATGACGATATCGGCGACGGCGATGACCACGGTAATATCTTTGGTTAATAAGAAAACCCCATCCAAACGGATGGGGTTTTGCTTTGCTTATAATATTGTGAATTGTTTGTTGAAGGTTGAAATGTTTTCGTTACCGCCCTCAGTAACTATGCAAACATCCTCAATCCTTATTCCGAATTTTTCGGGCAGGTATATTCCGGGCTCAACAGAAGTTGCATTGCCGATTTCATATGTGTCCCTGCTTCGAGGCGATGAGCTGAAGCCCTCATGTATTTCAAGACCAACTCCATGCCCGAGACCGTGCCTGAAATACTGCGCCATATTTTTTTCGTCTAATACGTCGTAGGCGGCTTTATATACGTCTGCACATTTTGCGCCTGGTTTCAGCGCTTCAATTCCTGCAAGCTGTGCCTTTAACACGAGCTCGTACATCTCCTTCATTTCATCCGTTGCGCTTTTAACCGCAAATGTTCGCGTCATATCCGAGTGGTAGCCCTTGTATGTTGCGCCGAAGTCGATTAATACAAAATCTCCGTTTTAGATTGATTTTTCGCTCGGATCTCCGTGCGGCAGTGAGGTGTGCGCTCCGGTTAACAGAATTGTGTCAAACGACAGTCCGTCAGAGCCGTTTTTTGCCATTAAGTAATCAAAATATGCCTGCAGCTCCTTTTCGCTTTTACCCGCTTCTATATGATTAAGCAGTTCTGAAAGGCTAACCTCGGCAATACGGTTTGCCTCCTTCATAAATTCAATTTCCTCTTCATCCTTAACGTTTCTTATTCTCATCAGCGAATCGTTTATGCCGATGAATTCGCAGTCAAGGTTTTCGTTAAGCACATTGTATTCCTTTAAAGAAATAGTTTCATTTTCAAACGCAAGGGAGCTAACGTCGTTCCTTTTGCAAAGCTCTGCAATTTCATCAGTCATCGGGCTGCTGATTTCCGTTACAATAAGCCCCGTTGCTTTTGCGTGGTTTTGTGCGGTTTCGGTATATCTTGAATCAACAAGGTGTACGCCTGAGCCGTCTTTAAAAATAATAATTGCACCTTCGCTCGGAGAAAAGGAGCAAAAGTAGTGCATATTGCTTTCGTTCAAAAGCAACAGTGCGTCGCAGTTGAAATCTTTAAGAATTTTTAATGCTTTTTCAGTTCTCATAATTAACCTCAATAATAATGTTTTATATATTTTATATTATTTTAATTAATAAGTCAATTTGTAGTTGACTTTATTTTTTAATTATGTTAGTTTTATTTTGAAAATATTTGAGGGGTAATGCTATGGAAAAATATTTAATTAACCCAAATCAAAAAATCAGCAAAATTAATAAGAACATTTACGGTCATTTTGCTGAACATCTCGGCAGATGTATTTACGAGGGTATTTATGTAGGCGAGGATTCCGAAATCCCGAACGTTAACGGTATGCGTAAGGACGCCGTTAAGGCTTTAAAGGAAATGGGAATTCCCGTTCTTCGCTGGCCGGGAGGCTGCTTCGCTGACGAATACCACTGGAAAGACGGTATAGGTGATAAAACAAAGCGTAAAAAAATGATTAACACCCACTGGGGCGGCGTTGTTGAGGATAATTCCTTCGGCACGCACGAATATTTTGAACTTTGCCGTCAGCTTGGCTGCGATACTTATGTTAACGCAAATGTTGGTTCAGGCACCGTTCAGGAAATGAGCGAGTGGGTTGAGTATATGACCTTTGACGGTCAGTCTCCTATGAGCGAGCTACGCAAAAAGAACGGTTCTGCTAAACCTTGGAAGCTTGATTACCTCGGTGTTGGTAATGAAAGCTGGGGCTGCGGCGGCAATATGACTCCTGAGTATTACGGCGAGCTTTTCAGACGTTATAATACATATTGCAGGGATTATGACGGTAACGAGCATATCAAGCGTGTTGCCTGCGGTCCTAATGTTGCCGATTATAACTGGACTAAAAAGGTTGCCGAAAAGGTTCACAGGCAGGCAGATTTGATTTCACTGCATTATTACACTATTCCGTCAGGCCACTGGATTCCCAAGGGCTCTGCAACTGAGTTTGATGAAAAAGAGTATAACTCAACAATCTGTAAGGCTTACCGTATGGAAGAGCTTATCTCTAACCATATTGCTATGATGAACAGCGTTGACACTAATCATAATATGGACCTTATCGTTGACGAATGGGGTTCCTGGTATGATGTTGAACCGGGAACAAATCCGGGCTTCCTTTATCAGCAAAACACAATGCGTGATGCAATTCTTGCAGGCTTAACGCTCAATATCTTCAACAAGCATTCTGACAGGGTTAAGATGGCGAATATTGCGCAGACTGTAAATGTGCTTCAGTCTGTACTGTTAACCGACGGTAAGAAGATGGTTAAAACGCCTACTTATTATGTTTTCAAAATGTATAAGGACCATCAGGAAAACACGCTTATCGGCTCTTATATTACATCTCCCGAGGTTAAATCGGATATGGACGGCAAGTCTTTCCCACAGCTTGTAGAATCGGCGTCTGTTGATGAAAACGGCGTAATTTACTCTACAATCACAAATACCTCATCTAAAAAAGCCTCAAAGATTAAATGTCAGATTGCGGACAGAAAAGTTAAATCCGTCAAAGCGGAAATCATCAGCGGCGAATGTCATCAGTACAACGATTTCAAAAATGCAAATGCAGTTAAAACCGTTGAATTTACCGATTTCAGAAAGCTTTCTGACGGCTTTACCGCAACCATTCCCGCTTGCTCGGTTGTTAAATTTGTTATTGAATAATGGAACAAAAATGTAAAAAGTGCCTTCTCCTTGAAGCAGGGGAGAAGGCTGCTTTTAAAACGGTGTCCGATTACCTTGAAACAGTTGACAGGGCTTTGTTTGCCGATGATAATACCCGTAAGCAAAGGCTTGAAATCTGCCGCGACTGCGATTATTTGATTTCGGGTATTTGTCTGAAATGCGGATGTTATGTTGAAATCCGCGCGGCACTGAAGGACAAATCCTGCTCATACGATAAATGGTAAACACACAGGTTTGAAGCCTGTGTGTTTATTTTTTTGCATTGATGGCAATAATCTAATTATGAAAGTAATTAATAAATCAATTGTATTTAAATTTGCTGCTGTTTTATCTGTAGCGTCTGTAATAATATATCTTTTTGAGCTTTTCGGAATAAACACGGATTTTTCGTATTTGCTGTTCAAATCCCGTGCGGTTAGAATACTTTCCTTATTTCCGAAAAATCTGTTTTTCTTCAACTTTATAAACACAATTTTGATTACGTTCGGCGTTTACGGTTATGAAAAGCTTGTATTTTTTACCTCACTTGGCGGCGCAAAGCTCATTAACGGCGGCATTGTGTGCGGCATTGTTAATCTTGCACGTTACGGCTCCGACACTGCCGCAGTGTATTTATCGGCTAAAGCCATAACGCTTTTTTCTTTAACGGGTATTTGCCTCGCGCTCTCAATTGTTGATAAAGCTCATATTAAGGAATACCTTTTTGTTGCGGTGTTTATGCTATTAACGGGTAATGCAACTCCCGTTTTATTATTGCTGTTGCTGATAAAACGCCCTGTCTATTATCTGTCGCTGTTATTCTCTTTTCTTTCGTGTTTAATCGCTCAGGTTGCCGAGAAAGCGTTTGTATTCTGCGTCAGCCCGTCTGTGTTTGAGTTGTTTATTCACAGCAGTTCAAAAATATATCTTTTTGCAATGATGATTTTTACAGTTGCCGCTTCATATTATATTTCCGTACTTGTATGTGCAAAGCTGAAATGATATAATACCCTTGGTGGTATTATGGATGTCAGAAAAGAATTGTTTGAAAATCAGGATTTGGCTTACAAAGAATTTCATTCAAAGATTGTTCCCGATATTGATAAAGAAAAGATTATCGGCGTCAGAATTCCAAACCTGCGCAAAATAGGCAAATGCCTTGAAAGTAGTGATTTTGCCTGGGATTATTATGAAGAGATAATGCTTCACGGCTTTTATATCGGTTACGCAAAACTTGAATTTGAGGAACGCCTGGCACTGCTGAATGATTTCGTACCTAAGATTGATAACTGGGCTGTTTGTGACTGCGTGTGCTCAACTCTCAAATTCATTAAAAAGCATAATGCGGATTTCTTTGAATATCTTAAAAAGTATATGTATTCCGAAAATGAATTTGAGCAGCGCTTTGCAATCGTTTGCCTTATGGATTATTATATTGACGACGATTATATTAACCTTGTTATCGATTATTTGAAGGGTATTAACAGCAGTTATTATTATGTTAATATGGCAGCCGCCTGGGCGCTGTCGGTCGCGTTTGTTAAATATGAAAGCAAGGTTATGCCGCTTCTTGAAAACGGCGTGCTTACTAAAGAAATCCATAATATGACAATTTCCAAAATCCGTGACAGTCTCCGCGTTGATAAAGAGAATAAAGATTATATTAAAACATTAAAAAGATAATGTATATAAAGAGGTACTGAGTTGAAAAAGATTAAATTTTTCATTCTTCCCGTTCTTTGCATAATTGCAGGCTTAGCTATGTCTGCTTACATAACGAGTCAATATGTTGATGATTGTCGCAAGGCTAATTGGCCTTCTGCTACTGCAATAGTTTTAGATTTAACAAGCTATGAAAAATCCGGCGTTCATAATCGCACGGAAACGTTTTATGTAATAAAATATAGGTATGAAGTTGACGGCATTTCATATGATGGCGAATTCCAATCAAAGAAGCCGATGCTTACGGGTAACAGCTTTGAAATAAAGTATAACCCCGAAACGCCCGATAATTCAACTACCGTAACTAAGCCTGATACAGGCGGCTTTGTTTTTGTGTTAGCCTTTGGCTTGCTGTTTATCATTGGCGGAGCTTTCTTTATATTTGTCATATACAAAAGCAGGTTTTATTTATGCGATGAAACGGAATATAAAGCTGAACAAGGTTTTACTAAGCAAAAAAGAAATATTAAATCTTTCCTTGGTTTGCTAATTCCTATATCCGTATTTGTTTTGGCGGTTGTTTTGATGTATTTTCAGCCATTTGCGCAAAAAAGCATTTCAGCTGATGAATTCATACAAATATTAAATAGCGACGGATATGAAACAGAAGATTCTTCCGAAAGACTGCAAAAAGAATTCGGCTTCGGCTCTTTAATTGAAAGTGCTTATTCTGTAAATACCGCGAATTTGAGAATTGATTTTTGTGAGTTAAATACAAGCCATAACGCTAAGCTGTTATTTGATTCTGCTGCGCTGCCCGAAGGAGAGCAAATTATTAATGATAAG
>CADBUK010000167.1 GCA_902797915.1 Oscillospiraceae bacterium | reverse complement strand
TTTAAAGGATTTAAGCCTTATCCGCGACTTAAAGAAAATCGGCGATTTGGGCGTAATCAGCCTTAAAATTGAGGGCAGGATGAAACGCCCCGAATACGTTGCCGCCGCAGTAACGGCGGTTAAAAAGGCAATTGACGGCGAGCTGTATGACGCTGACGAGCAGCGCTTAAAAAGCGTGTTCAGCCGCAGCGGTTTTACTCAGGGTTATTTTGAAAACAGTATGGGCTCGCAGATGTTAGGCACTCGTCAGAAGGAGGACGTTGTTGCCGCGGCAGGCGTGCTCAGGGAGCTTTCACACCTTTTTGATAACGAAAACCCGCTCGTGCCTGTGGATATGGATTTTTATTGCGCCGAGGGGCAGCCCTGCCGCTTAACCGCCCGCGCTCTCGGAAGGGCGGCGGCTGTGGAGGGCGCAGTGCCCGAAAAGGCTATTAATAAACCGCTAAGCAGCGAAGGCGTTTGCGAACGCCTGTCAAAGCTCGGCGGCACGCAGTTTTACGCGGGCAGGATTACCGCACAGGTGGGCGAGGGGCTGATTGTCAGCGCCTCGGCAATTAACGCAATGCGCCGTCAGGCTGTTGAACAGCTTTCCGCATTTGAGGGCGTAAGCGTAACCCGTCTTCCGTTTGAGCGTGTTCCGTCAAAGGAGAAAAACGGCGGCAGACCTTATTATACCGCGCGTTTTGCCGACGCCTCGCAGATACCCGACAGGCATAATTTCAAACGCGTTTTCATTCCCGTTTGGTCGGCAAATGAGGATTTTGTTGATAACCGCGCAGGCGTTGAAATTCCGCGCGGACTTTTCGGCGTTGAGGAAAAAATCAGGCAACGCCTTTTGCAGCTTAAAAAAATCGGCGTAACCAAGGCGCTCTGCGGCAATCTCGGCTCTTACAGGCTGGCACGGGATTTGGGCTTTGAGGCTTTCGGCGATTTCGGGCTGAATGTTTTTAACAGCGAAACGGCGGCGAATTTTAACGCCCCGATTTTATCGTTTGAACTTACGCTTAACGAGGCTAACAGGATTAACTCCCCTGAAAATGAAACGGGGCTGATTGTTTACGGCAGGCTGCCGCTTATGCTTACCCGCAATTGTCCCGTTAAAAGCCATATCGGCTGTGAGCGCTGCGGCAAAAACGGCACCCTGACCGACAGAAAGGGTGTGGCTTTCCCCGTGAAATGCAGTCCCTATCCCTGCGTTGAGGTGCTCAACTCCGTTCCGCTTTATATGGCGGAGCGAATGAACGAGGTTAAAACCGACTTTGCGCATTTTTATTTTACAAACGAAAGTCCCGCGCAGGTGGAAAAAATCCTTTCCCTTTACGAGCAGGGCGGCGCGGCTGACTTTAAATTTACAAGAGGACTTTATTACAGAGGTGTTGTTTAATGCTTATTCTTGCGTCAAAATCTCCGCGCAGGCAGGAGCTTTTAAAGCTGATTACAACTGAATTTGAAATCAAAACCGCCGAGGTTGACGAAACTCTGCCGCAGGGCATTAACCCTGCCGACGCAGTGCTTTATCTTTCCTCAATCAAGGCGCGGCCCTTTGCCGCCGAAGGCGATATTGTTATCGGCGCGGACACGGTTGTTGCCCTTGGCGATACTATTCTCGGCAAGCCGCACGGCAGGGAGGAGGCAAGGCAGATGCTGCGCGCCCTCAGCGGCAGGCAGCATTCCGTTTTTACGGGCGTTACGCTTATTAAAGGCGAAATCCGGCGCTCCTTTTACGTTGAAAGTAAGGTTAAGTTTTACGAGCTGAGCGAACAGGAAATTGCCGATTATGCCGCAAGCGGAGAGTGCGACGACAAGGCGGGCGCTTACGGAATTCAGGGTAAAGGCTCGCTTTTGGTGGAATCGATTGACGGCGATTATTTCAACATTGTGGGGCTTCCTGTTGCAAAATTATACAGAGAGTTGAAAGCACTTTACTGATTTGGGCATTTTATTACAAAAAAATAAAAACAATTTGTAAATTATTCCAAATTTATCTACTGATTGCACTTGAAACTTTTAATTGTTCGTGTTATAATTAAACAGAGTTTAGAATCTGTTTATAATTTTAGGCACAATCAATAATAACCCCGGCATTATTTTTATAAGAAAGGAAGGATGTTATGGCGGCAGATCTGCACATTCATACAAAGTTAAGCGACGGTTCAGTTGGTATTGAAGATATTATAGTAATAGCACAAAAAAGCGGCATTGATACAATCGCCATAACAGACCACGATTGCCTTGCGGGCACAGTCAGGGGTCAGGTTATCGGCAAAAGGTACGGCGTAACCGTAATTCCCGGCGTAGAGATTTCCGCGTTTGATTTTGAAGCAGGCAAAAAGGTTCACCTTATTTCTTACCTTGCCGATTCTCCCAACAGGCTTGAGGCTATATGCAAAAAGACCTCGGACGCCAGAAAAAGAGCGGGTCAGATTATGATGCTCAAGGTTGCGGCCAGGTTCCCGATTACCTCTGACTTTATTAAAAGCCACGCTTCAGGCTCAACAAATCTTTACCGCCAGCATATTATGCACGCGCTTATGGACGCGGGCTATACTGATGAAATTTTCGGCGAATTATTCCACGCCCTGTTTGATGAGGATAGCGAAACTAATGTTTTAGCGCCCACAAAGTACCCGAGCGTTGAAGAAGCGATTGAGGAAATTCACGGCGCAGGCGGTATTGCAATTCTTGCTCATCCCGCAAAGTTTAATAATATTGATGAAATTGATAAGTACGTTGAGCTTGGGCTTGACGGTATAGAGGTTTGGCACCCCACGGCTGATGAGGAAATGGTTGCCCGCCTTTCCGCTATCTGCAAAAAGAAAAAGCTGCTGTTAACAGGCGGTTCGGATTTCCACGGCATTTACGGCGAGGAAACCGTTACCCTCGGCGCTTATTCAACCCCGCAGGAGCATTTTGATAAGCTGATGGGCTATAAGGCTAAAAAGAAAAGAGCGCAGCGCAAGGCTGAAAAGGAAGCCGCCGCTGCCGCAGAAAGCGAATAAATAAAACGGAACGCATTTTGCGTTCCGTTTTTTAGTGGCTTTTGAGGGTCGAAATATACGTGCCCTTTTATAATTGCGTTTCAGGATTATTGAACGCATATAATTGTAGGGAGCGACGCCATCGTCGCTCCGCGCGCTGCGAGCCCGATTAATTGACCGAGCGTGAAACGCGAGATACTTAAAAAGGATGCTTACGAGAAGCATCCTTTTTTATTAATTATTCAACTGTGATTGCGGAGCCGTTGTTTGCGGAAGCAAGTGCAAGGTAGCTTCTGCCCGGATTGAGCTTGAGCTCCTTACCCGTAGCGGCGTTTGTGAATTTCAGCACGCCGTCACTGTTTTCCCAGTTAAAGTCAACAACCGTGCCGTTTGAAGCAACCTTACCCGTACCGTTTGTGTAGTTGTAGTTGCAATAGGTTTCGTTGTTGCCCGAGCCCTTATAATTCTCTTTAACGATGTACTCGGTGTTAACCTGCATAACAATTATGTTAGTGAATTCAACAAGCTGCTTGTAATCGCCTGAGTTTGAATAAACGTTCTTGTCAGCATTATAAGTAAAGGTGTGTGAATCCGTGCGTGATGAGAATTTAAGAGTAATCTTGTTGCAAACGGTTTCCGAAAGCTTTTCAGCCTTTTCGTTAAAGCTGAGAACGGAGAAGGAAGCGTCGTCAAGGTCTTTTCTGTAGCCCTTGCTGTCAATTGCCTCAACAAGCTTGCTGCCGATAAGCACTGCGTTGTGCGGGCTTGTTTTATCGCTTGTGCGCTTGAAGCAGCTTGAAGTGGTCATACCGTTGATGTTGTCAACTCCGTCTGCCACAATAACGTCGTCAGCGCCCGTGTAAGCGCCTTTGCTGTGGCTTTCGCCGAAGTGTACGAAAATCGAATCAAAGAATTCCGAGAACTTAACGTACGGCGGTCTTGCCGAACGGGTAGGACCAACCTGCTCGGGCAAATCAGTCATATCAGCGTATAACCAAAGCATTCTTGTAATGCCGCCTTCAACCTCGCCTTCAACGATGATGTCGGGCGTGTCCATATTATACTGCGGTCTTGCAGCGGCTGCGTTTTCAACAACAACTGCAACGGGGCGCTTGCCGACTGCCTCTGCGTTAAAATCGGTGCTGCCGGTCAGCGGGTTCATAATTACCACGGGAGCCTCGGTTGTGGTTTCCTGAGTTGTGGTTTCGGGAGGTACGGTGGTCGGCTCCTCAGCGGGCTTGTTGAAAAATGCGAAATATACGCCAACCGCAATTGCAATAATTACAACAACAGCGGCAACGATAATTACAACCTTTTTGTTATTCTTTGGCATATCAATATCTTCCTCTGCGTATTCTTCTTCGTTTGAATTTACAACCTCAAACGGAAGGGGAGCGGCTTCTTCTGCAGCGGTAGCCTTTTCCTCCTCTGCAGCCTCCTGCGCTGCTTCCTTGAGGTCAGCCTCAATCTCTGCGTCGATTGTGTTAATCGGCTCCTCCGTAATTTCGGGTTTAAGCGGGGCTTCCTCCTTCTTTTCGGGAAGCGAGTCCTCCGCCTTTCCAGCAGCGTCTTCAACCTGCAGAGAAAAATCGGATTTCTTTTCCTCTTTGAGTTCTTTTAAGATTTTTTCAAGCTCGTCGTCTTTATTTCCCATTTGGTTTCCTCCTCAATAAAAGGTAGTTTTGCCTGTTTCGACAAAAACATATCATTTATATAATAACACATATGAAAACAAAATGCACTATATTTTTGTAAATTTATTGATTTTAAATACAAGATATAGTAAAATAGGGCTTGATAGCTTGATGTTTAGTTAAAATTTTTTAAAGGAAGTTAAAATATGCGAAAAGCAATTCCGATTATAATAACAAACACAAACGTTTTGGTTTACAGTGAAAGTGAGGAGCAGTTTAAGCCCTTCACACTTTCTGGCTTGCCCGTAACGCCCAACATTCCTTTTTACCATGCCTATGCGCAAAGGATTGCTGAAAGCCAGCACTATTTCAAGGAGTTCTTTAAAAAGCTGTACCCCAACAAATCCTCGCGCAACGTGTTTGCAATTATCGTTCCTGACGATACCAGCCCGCTCGAAAGCATTTTTATAAACGAATTTTTCCTGAATTCAGGCACCTGTAAGGCGGTTGCGCAAATGCAGATGGGGCAGACGCTCAGCAAGGACCAGCCCCAGTACATTTCAATTTCAAAGTCAAACAGAAACGTGGTTTTGCTTTATATTAAAAACAATGAAATTAAGGCTTCCCGCCTTTATGACTGCGGCAATTATGACCCGCAAAGGATTATTGAGGACACAAAGCGAATTCACATTGACGTTGAGTATGAAAACACGCCCGTATTCGTTAATAACTTTAATATGAATATGGACGAGTTTTTTGAGGCGGGAGAGATTATTTCGCCAACACAGTTTATGGAAAAAATTGCTGTTATAGATGTTGAAAAATTATAAAAGAAAAGGATGTTCACAAACCGTGAACATCCTTTTTTATGCGTTTAAAAACACTTAAGCACCTTTGCGCCTTTCCTGACGAACGCAATAAACTCGTCAATTTCAGCTGTAACCGTATGCCAGCCTGCGCAGTAAGTGCTCTTCGTTTTTGTCAGCACCCATTCGCCCTCGGGCAGATAAACCGCCTTTTCCGTCTGGCCGCGGTTTATAATCGGGGCAAAGATTATATCGTCGCCGAACATATACTGCTCGCCGAGGGTGTAACAGGTTTCGTCCCCGTGAAAATCAAAAAACATCGGGCGCATAACGGGGTATCCCTTTTCCGCCGCGGTTTTCATATGCTTTTCAATGTACGGTCTCAGCCTTTCACGAAGCAAAACAAGGTCTTTCAGTATGCCGAAGTTCCTTTCGCCGAAGCTCCAGATTTCGTTCGGGTCGCCCGAAGCCTCCTTAACGTCGCGCTTTTTTTCGCCGTGGCGGTTTCGGTTGCCGTGCAGGCGCATAACGGGGGAGAACACCCCGTACTGAAACCAGCGCACAATCAACTCGCGGAATTCGTCGCTCTGCGTGTCCGCGCCCCAGAAGCCGCCGATGTCCGTGTTCCACCAGGGAATGCCGCACATTGAGGCGTTCAGCCCCGCCTTAACCTGCTCGGCAAGGCTTTCAAAGGTTGAGGGAATATCCCCGCTCCAGACAAGCGCTCCGAATTTCTGTATTCCAAGGTAGGCGGCGCGGATAAGCGTAACGGGCGTTTCGCCCATATCGGCGAAGCCGTCAAACGCCATTTTTGCATAGTAATACGGGTACAGCAGTCCGACCTCGTCGCCCCTGCCGATATGCAATAACAGGTTGCCGAAATGCTCGGGGTGGATTTCAGGCTCAGCCTCGTCAAACCATAAGCCGTCAACGCCGTTATCAAGGTAGTTTTCTTTTATTTTTGAAAAAACAAATTTTCTTGTTTCGGGGTTTGTAACGTCAATTTCCGCCTGCGGTCCGTAAAAGTCGAACACGCGGTTTGAGCCCTCAGCCGTGCGGATAAGCATATTATTGTCGCACATATAGCCGTAATTTTCAGATTTTTCGTTAATCGTTGGCCAGACGGAAACAATAAGCCTCGTACCCATTTGGTGCAGCTCGTCGGTCATTGCCTTAACGTCGTGCCAGTACTGCGGGTCAAATTTGTAATCGCCCTGCTCCGTCCAGTGAAAATAATCGCAGATAATTGCCGAAAGCGGAATGCTTTCCGCCTTATAGCGCCTTGCAACCTCAAGTAAATCCTCCTGCGTTTCGTAGCGCAGTCTGCTCTGCCAAAAGCCCGTTGCCCAGTGAGGCATAACGGGCGCGTGCCCCGTTAAATCGGCAAGCGTTTCGCTGACCTCCTTCGGATTTCCCGCAATTACAACGTAGTCAATTTTACGCGTTGCGCCCACGCTCCAGCGGGTGCGGTTTGCCGAAAGCTCAACGTTTCCCACTGCGGGATTGTTCCATATAAAGCCGTAGCCCAGCGAGGAATAAACAAACGGAACGGTGCTTTTTGCGTTAACGTGGCGCAGGTCGAACGAACAGCCTTTGAGGTCAAATCTGCCGCTTGCCTCGTGCCCAAGCCCGTAAAAATGCTCGCCGTCGTTGCTCTTGAAGGTAACTCTTGCTTCCCAAGCGCCGTTTTTGCGCTCGTAGTGGCGAAAGCCGTCGTTAAACGCAAGCTCGGGCTTTTCCTCAAGAATTGATTTGCCGTTAATTGCAAAGGTAATCCTGCCGTTGTCCTCAAGCTTTACACTCAGCTTTCCTGCGGTCATTGAAACGCAGTGCTCCCGCTCCTCAATAACGCAGTCTGCCTTTTGGGGCATAAGGGTAAAGTTTTCGTCAAACTCTCTGCAGTCGGGGAAGGACTCAAACCTAATTGCGCTTTTGCCGCAGGGCGTAAGTCGGATTAATTCATTACGCCTTGAAAAAACTATTCTTTTTTCCGAAACAGTTGTGTTTTTCATTCATTTCTCCAAATCAGTATAGATGGGGCAGCTCGTCAAGGGTTATAACGTATTCGCTGTTATATATTTCGTTCAGCGCCGAAGTGGTGTTAACCTCTGTAAGATAGGTGGTGTGCCAGGTCATAAAGTACGCCCACGGCACGTCTTCAAGCTGGTCAACCGTAGGAATAAGTCCCGTTTCGTGCATGGTTAGCGGCTTTGCGCCGTAAGTGGTTTTCAGCACGGGGTTGTAAAGCCTGCCCTCAGCGCCGTTCGCGGCAACCTCATAGCTGTCCGCGCCCGCGATGTCGCAATATCTGCTGCCCGGGTACCAGTCCGCAAGGTCAGTGCCGTAATCCGTGCCGTTGTGGGAATAGCCCAGAACCCAAATCAGATTGTTGAGCCCCAAATCGTACGTAAAGTGGTTGTACATCATTTTCCAGAGGCGCGTAAACTTGTCGCTGCCGCCTCCGCCCCACCAGAACCAGCCGCCGTCAAACTCGTGGAACGGGCGCCACAGCACGGGAATTCCCTCCTCCTGCAGCTGAAGCAGGGCGTTGCCCGCCTTGTCCATTCCCGCAATAAACGCTGCGTGCTCGGACGTGCCTTCGGTCAGCACCGCCTCCCACTCGGCGTCAGTAAGCATATTAGCGGTAATATCGTTTCCGTTATCATCCTTAATCTTGCATTCGTTATATGATTTGTCAAAGTTCTTTGAGCAGTGCCAGCAGATTGTAACTATACCGCCCTGCGCCGCCCAAGCCTTTGCTCTGGAAACAACTCCGTCAAAATCGTCGTTCATAAAGTCAAGACCGCGGATTGCGGGGTATTTGCCCGTGGTGTTGTAAATGTATTCCATTTCGTAATTCGGGTTGTTGTTAATCCAGGTGGATTCCTGCTGACCCGAAATAATTTTGCTGCCGTAAACCGAAGCAATGTAGCGGAAAAGCGCCTGCGCCTCAGGTGTGGCGTTTTCATTAGTTAAGTTCATATCGTATTCAACAGGGTTGCCGTTGCAAACGTCCTCAATGTATTTGTAATCGCGCATATTTACAAAGCCGTCCCTGATAATGTCAAAACGTCCGTCGTAATCGGTCTGGTTAAACGCAGTGCCGTTTGTGTTAATAATAAAACTGAAATTCAGCAGCAATTCTCTTGCGCTGATGGAGTAATCGTCAATGTCGCACTCACTGCATTTGTAGTAGAGCTTGTTGCCGAGACGGTACTGGTAAACGTATTCGTGGCTGCCGAGGGGCTCAACGGTTAATTCGTTGTTTACCAAATCGCAGTAGGCGCATTTTGAATGCTCGCCCGCAAAGGAGTGAGCGCCTATGCAGTAACAGCGCCAGTCGGTATTGCTGTCGCGCGCGGCTTCTATGTAATCATAAACGCCGCTGCCCTGTACGCCGTAGAAAACAATGCTGTCATCAACATCAAAAGCGGGGTCGTTAATGGTTATACTCGGCGAATTGATTATAACGCTGTCATAGCCCGTCAGCTCAAACGCGTTGAAGCCGATTTCGGTAACGCTTTCGGGTATTTCAAGCTCTCCCGTCAGGTATTCGCAGCCGTTAAAGGCGGCGTCAAAAACGCTTGTAACTCCGTTTAAATCCAAGCCGTAAATAAAGTATCTCCAGTTCGTCCACGGGCAGTCGTCAATAGCGCCGCTGCCTGTGAAGGAAAGGGTTTTCGTGTTTAAATCGTAATTGTAATTAAGGCTTGACGAGCTGCTGCCGCTGACGGAAATATAGCTTTTTCCGAGCGCCGCGCACTGATTTTGCAGTTCAGTATTGCCTGCAAAGCTTGCTCCCGACGGGAAGTTGCTGCCAACGCTGCTCAGCGTGCTGCCCGTCCAGATAATGCCCGCAAGCGAGCTGCAGCCGTTAAAGGCGTTATTGTCAATAGTGGTGTAGCCTTCGCCGACCCAAACGTTCTCAAGATTGGAACAGCCGTTGAAGGTGTAATCGGGAATTCTGTGTAAGTAATTTGATGAGGAGTTATCGCTCGGCAGAATTGCCCATTTCAGCTTGCTGCAGCCGTTGAAAACGTAGTTGTAATATTCACAGCAGTTTTCGGGTATTACAATGCTCTCAAGCGAGCTACAGCCCGAAAAGCAATAAGCGCCGATTTTAACAAGCGAATCGGGTAGCTCAACGCTTTCAAGCTTTGTACAGCCGTAAAACCAGTAATCGCCGATTGCCTGAATACCGGGCTCAATAATTACGGTTTTAATCCTGCTGCGATAACTTCTCCAGGGGCAGTATTGCTCGCTGTTTGAAAGAATGGTGTTGCTGTAATTCGGGCCGTAACCCGTGCCGTTAACGGTAAAAACGCCGTCTTCGTTAAGGCTCCATTTTATAGCGCCGTTATTTATGCTTCCGTTTTCGGCGATTGCGCGTGTTGCGTTAAAGGTAATGCCTGCGGTAATGATTATGCAGAAAACGAGGATAAAGGAAATAACTTTTTTCGTTGTTTTTTTCATATCATACACCTCACACCTCAGGTTTATGATACACTATAAATAATAATACTGTCAATAAATAAAAAAGGGAGGGCTTAAACCCTCCCGAAATTTTACTGATATGATTTTATTACCATATGGCCGCTTACGGTGTCAAATCCGATTTTAATGCTTCCGTCGCCGTAGGTTAGTGAGCCGTCCGTGATTTTTGAAGCGTTTTGGTTTGTGAAATCAGCGGTGTCAACCTTGCCTGAAACGGAATCGCTGTCAACTGTAAAGCCCGTTGTGTCGGCGGGCAGCCAAAGCGTAACCGTTGCGCTTACACTGTCTGCATTAAATTTGCCAAGCGCGCTGTCCGCGGTAATGTCAGCCGTTGCCGAAACGCTGTCAATTTTAACTGTTGTAAAGCTGCCCGTTGCGGTAATGTCGCCCGAAACGGTGTCTATGTCCATCTTGTTGGCGGTTATCGCGTTAATGTTAACCTCAGCCGAAACGTTGTCAATATCAAGCTCCGTCAATGCTTTACCCTGCGGCACATATACAGTCAAATCCTTTGAAAAGCCGTTGATATTAAAATTTGATAAATCGGCTTCGATTGTATCTTTGCAGAAATTGATTTCAAGTGTGCCGTCCTCATCAATTTTATATCTCAATTGTCTGTCAGGGTCGGTCTCTTCGGTTTCGGTAAAGGAAATTGTGTTGCCGTCGTAATACTGAACATCAATATTGCCGTTAACCCAGTCAACCTCAATGCCGTTAACAGCATCTGCCGCAACCTCGCCCGAGCCTATGATGTAATCTGCGTCGTTATGGCTGTTCGTCTTAAATGAAAATATTCCAACGCCTGCCGCAATAACGCAGGATATAATAACCGCAAAGATTAAGAAGCCTAACAGTATACCCAAAACAATTTGGGTTGCTTTGCTGCCGCCGCTTTGCTCCTGCGCGTAAGCGCTGCTTGTCTGCGTGTTGGGCGTGTAATACGTTCCGTTTGCGCCCTGCGTTGCCGTCTGCACGGGTTCGGTTACGCGTGATTTCTTATAAGCCTCGCAAATAATATAGTAAAGCGGAATTGTAATAAACAAAATCCACGTCGGGTGCCAGATATGAGCGCCTAATCCGAGCCCGCAAAAAAGCACAACCATTAATACGGGATAGCAGAAAACGCTCGGGTTTTTAGAGCGAAACGCCTCAACTGCCGTAATAATAACGGGAATCATAAGCAGGAAAAGCCAGCTGTATGCCCAGCCGCCCGAGGTAAATGCGCCTGTCAGAATGAACAGCAAAAAGCAGGTGCAGGCAATAATTGCGTCAAGCAACGGGTTAGTTTTCTTCGCGTTCTTTAATATGTTTTCATTAAACTCTGCGGAATTATTCGGGTTAACCCTGATTCCGTCAAGCCCGATATGAACGGAATCGCCGTTTGCCGCGTCAACGTTAATGCCGTTTTTAAGGCTTATGTCAACATTGTCCTTTGCGGGCGCGCTCTCCTGAACGGGTGCTGTTTCCTGTACGGGTTCGTCTGCCTTTTTCGGCTCGCTGCTGCCGTTAATCAGCTCGTCAATTGAAATACCGTAAAGCCTTGCAAGCGCTATTAAATTATCGGTATCGGGGCTGCTTTCGCTTCTTTCCCATTTGGAAATAGCCTGCCTTGAAACGCCGATTTTCTCCGCAAGCTCCTCCTGAGAATAGCCGTTTGCCTTTCTGAATTCATAAAGTCTTTGAGCAGTCTGTAAATCCATATATGCCACCTCTTTCGGTTTTCTTTTCAGCAAAATTTTAGCAAAAAATTTCTCGGTTGCACAATCTATTCTGAGTTGAAATTATGCAACTTTTGGTTGCGGGCGCAGTATTTATGCTCTTATTCAGCGGTAAATCTGAATTCGGTTGTCGTTTTAAACTCCTTGCCTGCCTCTGCGTAAACAATGCCGAATTTTTCGGGGAAGTTAACGCTGTCGGGGTTAAATTGGGTTTCAAGCGCAACGCCCCTGCGGTATGTAACGTTGCCGTTTTCCTTGCCCTTGTTGCCGCTCTTTGCAAGCCAGCCGCCGCAGTAAAGCTGGATGGCGGGCATATCGGTATAAACGGTCAGCTTTCTGCCGCTTTCCTCGTCGTAAAGCACAGCCGCCTCGGCAAATTCTCCGAATTTGTTGCGCAGGCAGTAGTTGTTGTCATAACCGACGTCGCCCAGCGTTGCGCGGAACGGAACGTCAATGTTGTCGCCGATTTTATGCGCCTGTCTGAAATCCATCATCGTACCCTCAACGGCGGTAATTTCACCCGTGGGCAGCTGGTCGGGGTCGGTTTCGGTAAAGTAATCGGCGTTGATTTTCAGCAGGTGGTTTTCAATTGTGTCCTGCGGTCTGCCGCCGAGGTTAAAGTATGCGTGGTTGGTTGGGTTTGCGGGCGTTTTCTTATCGCTTAAAATTGTGTATTCAATTCTTACGGTATTGTCCTCGGTAAGCGTGTATTTAACCGTCATTGTGAAATTACCGGGGAAGCCGTCCTCGCCGTCGGGGGAAAACTTTTCAAAGGTAACGGAATTATTGCTTGTTTCCTTAACCTCCCAAACCGTGTAGCTGAAGCGGCCGCCGCCGTGCAGAGTCCAGCTGCCCTGATTTGCGGGCAGACGGTATTCAACGCCGTCAAGCGTAAACCTTGCGTCGCGTATGCGGTTTGCAAATCTGCCTACCAAAAGTCCCTGAAAGCCCGTATCGCCTATTAAATACGGCTGCGGCTCGTCAAAGCCCAAAACAACGTCGGCAAGCTTTCCGTTCCTGTCAGGCACGCAAAGCGCCTGAATTCCGCCGCCAAGCGTTTGCAGGGAAAGGGAAGCCCCGTTTTTATTAGTAATAGTGTAAAGGTCAACGGCAGTGCCGTCCTCAAGTGTTCCGAATGGTTTTTTTGTAATGCTCATAGCGTTTCTCCTTTCAGACTATAATTTGAGTATAACCTTAATTGTTAACAAATTCAACTGTAACTTGACTTTTTATTTAATGGTAATTAATATATTAGTGTAATTTATCTGTTGAAAGGAGCAAATCCTTGGAAGGCTTAGTAGTATCCTTAACCTCTTTAATGAGGTTTGTTTTGCCGCTTGCGGCGCTGATTGTTATATTAACCTGCGTTATTTCGCTGTTCAGAAACCGTCCGCGCGTTCATAAAATGGCGCAGCTTCGCAGGGCGGGCAGCGGCGAAATAGTTGAAATCAACCACTGGGAAACCTCAATCGGCAAGTCCAGGTCAAACGATATTTCGCTTGACGAATCGGGTGTTGCGCGTTTTCACGCCGTTATTGCAAAAAAACGCTCCGACTGGGTGGTAACGGACACCTTTTCGCGCACGGGCGTTTTTGTTAACGGAAAGCAGATTGAGGGCAAGGCTGTTATTGAGGACGGCGACGTTATAGAAATCGGCACGGTAAAATTTAAGTTTGAATGTGCGGAGGCGATTTCAGCCGCCACCAAAAAGCAAATCAGGCGTTCAGCCCAAAACGCACAGCCTGCGGGTGCTTCCGCGGGCAGAAACGTTGCCTATGCCGTGCTTGTTGACGCGGCAACAAGAAAGCCTGTTTACCTGCGTAAAAACGACGTGCTTATCGGCAGGGGCGAAAATTGCGACATCAGAATTATGTCAGACAAGGTATCCTCCGAGCATGCAAGAATTTATAAAACCACCCGAGGCTTTGCGCTTGCGGATTTGGACTCGCACAACGGCACGAAGCTTAACGGCAGGTTTATAAACCAAACCAGACTTATTTTTGATGAGGACACAATTACCTTCGGGGACAGGGTGTTTATTTTCTACGAAAAGTGAGGTGTGAAAAATGAGCGCTAAAAAGCAAAGGCTGCCCAAAATAAAGCCTATAAACAATTTTGCAATGCTGATTTTTCTTTCACTTTTTGAACTGATAATCGGCTTTATTTCCGCTTCCTCGGGGGAGGAGGGCTTTCAGGCAAAGGCGTTTTTTGCAATGCTTATTCTGATTGCTGCCGAATGGGTTTACGTTGTAATTTTTTATGCCGCGGTGCACAGGCGCAATTTTGAGCTTGAGTTTATAGCGTTTTTTCTTTCCTCCGTCGGAATTGCCACAATCGGCTCTATTAACGCTGACTCCGCGTTCAAGCAGTGCTTTATGGTTATTGCGGGCATAATCGTATTTACCGTGCTGGTGTTCCTGCTCGGCAACGTTGATTTATGTATGAAACTGCGCCTGCCCGTTGCAATTGCGGCGGTGGGGCTGCTTATTGTTAACCTCGTTATTGCAAAGGCAATCAACGGCGCAAGAAACTGGATTGAAATCGGCGGCATTTCCATTCAGCCAAGTGAATTTGTAAAGGTTGCGTTCATTTTTGTCGGTGCGGCAACGCTTGAAAAAATTCAGACAAGTAAAAACATTTTCGCCTTTATCGGCTTTGCGGTTGCCTGCGTTGGCACGCTTATTCTGATTAAGGATTTCGGCACGGCGCTGGTGTTTTTCATCACGTTTTTGATTATTGCGTTTATGGTTTCGGGCGATATCAAAACCATAATTCTTGCAGTTGCCTCCGCCGTTCTCGGAGCGGGAATTGTTATTAAGTATAAATCCTACGTAACCGCGCGTTTTTCGGTTTACCGTCATATCTGGGAAAAGGATTACTATAACACAAGCGGCTGGCAGCAGACCAGAACGCTCGTCGGTCTTGCCTCGGGCGGTCTTCTGGGGCTTGGTATCGGCAACGGCAACGTGCGCAACGTTGCTTATTCCACGAGCGATTTGATTTTCGGCGTAATCTGTGAGGAATGGGGCTTTATTTTTGCCTGTATCACGGTGCTTTCTTTTGTTGCAATTGCGGTTTCCGCGCTTGTTAATTCAATTGCGGCGCGTTCAACGTTTTATTCAATTGCCGCCGTTGCGGGCGCGGGTATGCTGCTTTTCCAGACCTCGCTTAACATCTTCGGTATTACCGACGTGCTTCCGCTCACTGGCGTAACGCTGCCGTTCATCAGTCAGGGCGGCTCCTCAATGCTGTGTTGCTGGGGCGTGCTTGCCTTTATCAAGGCGTCCGACGTACGCACCTACAACTATCTCGGCACTGTAAAAAAAGGAGGTGCTGACAGGAAATGAAAATGATTACCAAAAGGGGAATTTTCCTCTGGATTCTATGCGCGCTTTTCCTTATCGGTCTCGGCTTTTTAACCTTCAGCCTTGTTACCGAAGGCTCCGTGTGGGTTATGAAGCCCTATAACCGCCACGTTTACAGCCACGGCCAGCTCATCGCCGCGGGCGACGTTAAGGACGTCAACGGCGTAGTCCTTTCAAAAACGGAGGACGGCGAAAGGGTTTATAACGACGATAAAACAATCCGTATGGCAACCCTGCACGCAGTCGGCGACCCTAAGGGCTTTATTTCAAACGGCGCTCAGACGGCGTTTAAGTCGCAGCTTGTCGGTTATAATATTGTTACGGGCGTTTATTCGATTGAGCGTTACGGAAGCGGCAACGATTTAACGCTGACCATTGACAGTGAGATTAACAGAATTGCTTATAACGCCCTCGGAGATTATAAGGGCACTATTGCGGTTGCAAACTATAAAACGGGCGATATTGTATGTATGGTTTCAACCCCGAGCTATGATGTAAACAAGGTTCCGTCAGACTTGGAAACAAACGAAAAGTATGAGGGCGTTTACATTAACCGTTTCTTAACAGGATTATATACCCCAGGCTCAACCTTTAAGCTTGTAACCACAATCTGTGCGCTTGATAATATGGGCGGCGAGCTTTATAATCGCAGCTGGGATTGCGATAAGGTGCTTGAGGTTGATAACGTTGAGGAGGATAATATTATCTGTAACGCTTCGCACGGCAGCGTTGACATTAAGCAGGCGCTTGCAAAAAGCTGTAACTCCGCTTATGCAGAGCTTGCAATTGAGCTTGGCTCCGAAAAGCTTGCAAAAACCGTTGACGGTCTCGGGCTTACAACCCCCGTTGTTTTTGACGATAACATTAAATCCTCAAAGGGCAGGTTTTACCTCAAGGGCGGAGAGCCCGCAACCACGGTCGGCTGGACGGGTATCGGTCAGGGCGACACGTTAGTTAGCCCTGCGGCAATGCTGCAGCTTATGTGCGCCATTGCAAACGACGGAAATGCGGTCAGCTTTAATCTTGTTGAGGGCTTTTCCGACAAGGCGGGCAAAACGCTCGGCATTGATTTTAAGCAAAGCAGCACCCCGCTTATGAGCTCGGACACTGCCTCGCAGATGAAAACCCTTATGCGCAATAACGTTGAAACTCAGTACGGGGACGGCAATTATAAGGGCTTAAACCTCTGCGCTAAATCAGGTACGGCGCAGATTGACAATGTTGACGCGCATAATACCGCGTGGTTTGTCGGCTTTATGGACGACCCTGAAAATCCTTACGCCTTCGTTGTTGTTGCGGAAAAGGGTAATTCAGGCTCAAAAACCGCAGGACCTATGGCAAACAAGGTTCTTCAGGCAATAGTTAATGATTAAATGATTACGGGGCGCTTTTGCGCCCCTCTGATTTGATTTTATGGCAGAATTATTTGAAACGGAAAAACCGAATAACGAAAACACTCCCGAAAAGGCGCTGCTGATTTCCGTTGATACGGGCGAGTTTAACGCTGAGCTTTCGCTTGACGAGCTTGCGGAGCTTGCCAAAACCGCAGGCGCCGAGGTGGAGGGTATGCTGCTTCAGAAGCGCGACAGCGTTGTGGCTTCAACCTATATCGGCAGCGGCAGACTTGCGGAGATTAAACAGTTTTGCGAAAATAACGATATTGACGTTATTATTGCTGACGGCGAGTTAACGCCCGTTCAGGTTCGTAATATTGAGGACGCGGCGGACGTTCGCGTTATTGACCGCACCACGCTTATTTTGGATATTTTTGCTCAGCGCGCAAGGTCTGCCGAGGGTAAAATTCAGGTTGAGCTTGCACAGCTTCAGTATTCACTGCCGAGGCTGACGGGCAAGGGCACAAGCCTTTCAAGGCTTGGCGGCGGTATCGGCACGAGGGGTCCCGGCGAAACCAAGCTTGAAACGGACAGGCGCCATATCCGCCGCAGAATTCAGTACCTTAACGACAGCCTTGAAAAAATCAAGGCGCGCCGCCTTGCAATGCACAAACGGCGTGAAAAAAACGGTGTTGAATGCGTTGCCATTGTCGGCTACACAAACGTCGGCAAGTCAACCCTGATGAACAAGCTCACTCAGGCGGGCGTGCTTGAGGAGGACAAACTGTTTGCAACGCTTGACCCCACGGCAAGAAAACTCTCGCTCCCGAGCGGCAGACAGATTATGCTTGTTGACACCGTAGGGCTTGTGCGCAGGCTGCCGCATCAGCTTGTTGACGCCTTCCGCTCCACGCTTGAGGAAGCGCTGTGGGCTGACGTTATACTTAACGTTTGCGACGCTTCAAGCCCCGAATGTGCCGAGCATATCAGGATTACAAACGAACTGCTGTCCTCCCTCGGCTGCGACGGCAAGCCGATTATAAACGTGCTGAACAAATGCGATTTGGTGCCCGACGTGCTTGATTTTGCGCTGATAGGCAATAACGTTCATATCAGCGCTAAAACGGGGCTTGGGCTCGATGAATTGCTCAATAAAATTGAGGACGCCCTGCCTAAAACGAGGCACCGCGTCCGCCTTTTAATCCCGTTTTCAAAGGGCGCAATTATTAACACCCTGCACGAAAACGGCGTTGTATATTCGCAGGAATACAGGGAAAACGGCATTGAGGTTGACGCCCTTGCCGAAATCTCCTTTTTAAATCAAATCAAGGATTATATTTTGTAAGCAGCCCGCATAAAATTACCTGTAAGATTTTATTTCAGGGTGATTTTTATGAAGATGTTTACTTTAAGGCTGAAGCCTAAAACAATTTTCGGGCTTATTCTGATTGTTACGGGCGTTGTTGTTATTGCCGTAACCTTTTTTGCAAACCACGTTGAAAGCAGCAGACCCGCTGCGGGCAGCGTTCTGCTTGCAACGGAACAGGAAAGGGCGGATTATTTAACAACTCTCGGCTGGCAGTTTTCCCCGACCTTTGAGGAAAAGCAGGTCAGAATTCCCGCGGAGTTTAACGAAACCTATACCAGATATAACGAAATCCAGAAATCGCAGGGCTTTGATTTGGAAAAGTATAAGGGCAAAACCGTAACGGTTTATACCTATAATATTCTTAATTACCCTGCCTATGAAAATAAGGATTATATCCTTGCAAACCTGATTGTGCTTGACGGCGAGCTTATCGGCGGCGACATTTGCTCAACCTCTGCGGACAACGGGTTTATGCAAGGGCTTAAAAAGTAGCTTATGGAAAGAATTGATAAAATTATAGCCTCGGCGCTGAGCGTTACAAGAAGCGAGGCAAAAACGCTTGTAAAGCAAAAGCAGGTGCAGAAAAACGGAGTTACCGTTAAATCTGCGGACGAAAAGGCGGATTTGCAGCAGGACGTAATAACGGTCGGCGGCAGGAAAATTGAATATAATAAATATGTTTATATAATGATGAATAAGCCGCAGGGCGTAATTTCATCAACGGATGGCAGTAAAACGGGCGAAAAAACCGTGCTTGACATTCTGCCCGAAGGGTTCGGGCGCAGGGGGCTTTTTCCTGCGGGCAGGCTTGATAAGGACACAACGGGCTTTCTGCTTATTACTGACGACGGCGAATTTGCACACAATATTTTAAGCCCCAAAAAGCACATTGAAAAAACGTACGTTGCCGTTTTGGACAAGCCCGTTCAGCCTTCGGATATTGCCGCGTTTGAACAGGGCGTTGAAATCGGCGGAGAGCTGTGCCTGCCCGCAAAGCTTAAACCGATAAGCAGCGACGGCAAAACAGCTGAGGTTGTTATTTCGCAGGGAATGTACCATCAGGTTAAAAGAATGTTTGCCTCGCGCGGAATTAAGGTGCTTGAGCTTAAAAGAACAAAGATGGGCGCGCTTGAACTTGACGGCACACTCGCACCCGGACAGTGCAGATTTATTAATAATGACGAATTAGCCCTCATTTTTTCAGAAAAATGACAAAATTTTTGTTAAAAAAATCACAATGTCAAATATAGGAACACTATATATTGTGGTCGGGCAGCACGGTTTCAACTATTTATGCAAGTTAAACAAAAAAATATAAAGAATTTAGTTAAAATGCTTGCAAATTGTTTAACCCCCTTGTATAATATCAACAAGAGTTTAGTTTATCTTTTGTATAAATTTGGTTGATTATTCTTTGCCAAGGGAGGATATGGATATGCCAAACAGATTATTTCAGGGCATAGTAAATCAGATGAGGGACGCCATTGACCGCAATATCGGCGTTGTTGACGAAAGCGGCTCGGTTATTGCCTGCTCAGAGCTCGGGCAAATCGGCGAAATCCGTAAGGGCGTTGTTTCGGCGGGCGTTTTCTCGGGTATGCAGACCTGTGTTGACGGCTGCACATATAAGGCTTTCGGCAGCTCGCTTCATCCCGAATATGCGGTTTTTGTTGACGGCACCGACGATTTAAGCAAGCATTATTCAGACATTATTGCGGTTGCTTTTTCACAGATTAAGCAAAATAATGATGAAAAGTTTGACCGTGCAAATTTTGTTAAAAACGTTATTCTTAACAACATTCTTCCGGGCGATATTTACATAAAGAGCCGTGAGCTTCATTTTAATAACGACGCTACAAGGGTGGTTTTCATCATCCGCGTTCCGCAGAAAACGGACGTTTCCGTTTATGACGTTATCCAGAATTTCTTCCCCGATAAAACAAAGGATTTTGTTATCAACATTAACGAAAACGATATTGCGCTTATAAAAGAGGTTCGCTCCAACGTTGAGATGAAGGATTTGGAAAAGCTTGCACGCTCAATCTGCGACACCCTTTCAACCGAATTCTTCTGCAAGGCGGTTGTGGGTATCGGCACCTGCGTAACGGGCGTAAAGGATTTGGCGCGTTCGTTCAAGGAGGCTCAGGTTTCGCTTGAGGTAGGCAAGGTGTTTGACACCGAGCAGAATATCGCAAGCTATGAAAATCTCGGTATTGCGCGTCTTATTTATCAGCTTCCCACAACTCTTTGTGAAATGTATCTTAAAGAGGTGTTCAAGCAGGGCTCAATCGATTCGCTTGACCAGGAAACGCTGTTTACAATTCAGAAGTTCTTTGAAAACAACCTTAACGTTTCCGAAACCAGCCGTAAGCTGTTCGTTCACAGAAACACGCTGGTTTACCGTCTTGAAAAAATCAAGAAAATTACAGGCCTTGATTTAAGGGAGTTTGACGACGCAATTATCTTTAAGGTTGCGCTTATGGTTAACAAATACCTTGAGTCCAGCCCCGTTAAATACTAATTTGAAAATTTACGGCAACACTTTTAGTAAGTGTTGCCGTTTCTTTATACAAATCGGCGCAATTATCTTTTTACAAATTTGTTACATAATTTACAAAAAAATAACATCAAAAACTTGATTTATGCTTTGATATGCGTTATTATATAGATTAATAATAAGCATCTTTAAAATGCCCCACTATGCGAAACGGCATTTTACAGAATTTCAAAAACAAGAGGTAAAAAAATCATGATTGAATTTCGTGATGTAACAAAGGTTTATGACGGCAATAATTCAAACACAACCGCCCTCAAGAACGTTAACATTAAAATTGAGGACGGCGAATTCGTGTTTGTTGTCGGCGCTTCAGGTGCGGGTAAGTCAACCTTTTTAAAGCTGATTATGCACGAGGAAAAGCCGACCGAGGGTACCGTAATCGTGGGCGATTACTCCTCGGATACAATTAAGAAAAAGCAGATTCCTTATTA
>CADBUK010000166.1 GCA_902797915.1 Oscillospiraceae bacterium | reverse complement strand
TTGCCTGCAAGGTAATCCAGATTACAATCTTCCTGATGGTAAAGTTTTGCTTCTGCCATTTTTCTTTCCTCCAAATACAAAAGTATTTAATTTGTTAGCACATTATGTGTTAATATTAGCGTTATATATTATATTACTTTAATAATCATTCGTCAAGGCATATTTATTGTTATAATTATTCAAAAATGTGCAAAAATTTTAGGTAGATTTTAGTTATCTCTTGTAAAATCCGTTTCGTAGTAGTAAAATGGTTGTGTATATATTATTTTCAATTATATATGGAAGCAGGAATTACTATGAACAAAGCTTCACAATTAAAATTCTACATCGAAGCGCTCTGCGTTTACGACGTTAAGGACGACGAGATTATCAGCGCGCTGCTGCAGCTTTTGAAAAGCACTGGCAGCGAAGCCGTGCTTGAAAACCAAAGCCGCTTTTTCAGGCTTGTTTCTTCGCACCGCTCCCTGCGCGATTACGTGTCGCGCCTGATACTTGCAAACGCCAACGCCTTTACAAAGGCAGCCGCCGCGGGCGAGCAGGATAAATTGCCCGCCGCAGTTATCAGCGGAGTTAAAAGCGATTTGGAAAAGCTTGAGGCAATCGCCGCGGTTACGCCCGCAGATATTGCCGAGGCTGTTGAGGAGTCCGACCTCAAGGCAGTGCTTGAAACCCTGCCCGCGTGGGAAAACGGAAGCCCCGCTCCCCCGCTGACAACGGGCTGGGCAAACCAAATTGACGCGCTGTGCGATTACCACCGCAAAAACGGCTACGGCGATTTTGCAAAATACACTGCGTTTCACTGGCGAAACCAGCGGCTTGTGCCGATTGAGGCAACGGACCCCATTCGCCTGACGGATTTAAAGAATTACGAGCTGCCGCGAAGCAAGGTTATTCACAACACGGAAAGCTTTCTGAACGGGCTGCCGTCAAACAACGTGCTTCTTTACGGCGACAGGGGTACGGGCAAAAGCTCCACCGTGCACGCGGTGCTTAACGAATACGCGCCGCAGGGGCTCAGGATGATTGAGCTTGCAAGAAGCGATATTACCGAGCTGCCGCTGATACGCGAACGCCTTTCAAAAAGCCCGATGAAATTCATCGTTTTCATTGACGATTTGTGCTTTGACTCTCACGAGGATTCCTTCGGCTCGCTGAAGGCGGCGCTTGAGGGCAGCCTTTCGGGCAATAATGAAAACATAATAATTTACGCCACGTCAAACAGGCGGCATCTTATAAAGGAAAGCTTTTCCGACAGGGAAAACGATATTCACCGCAACGACGTTATGCAGGAGCAGCTTAGCCTGTCCGACCGCTTCGGGCTTACGATAACCTTCGTTAACCCCGATAAAAAGGATTACCTTGACATCGTTGAAAAGCTTGCGGCTGACCGGGAACTGCGGGTTGACGCCGACCGTCTGTGCGCCGCAGCGGAACGCTGGGCAATAAACCGCGGCGGACGCTCGCCGAGATGCGCAAAGCAGTTTATAGATTATGTTGAAAGCGCGGAAAAGCGCGGCAAAAATTGGTAAAACAAAGTTTAAACTAATTTAACAAACTTAAAAAATTATTAATTGAAAAATAAAAATATAAACAAAAACAGGCTTTAAAATAGTCACTAATATAGTAAGGGAGAAAATTATGAGCAATAAAATTCTTGTTGTAGACGACGACGCTAACATCTGCGAACTGTTAAAACTTTACCTTGAAAACGAGGGCTACACCGTTTTCGTTGCAAACGACGGACAGGCTGCCGTTGACACCTTCGCGGCAAAGGAGCCCGATTTGGTTTTGCTTGACATTATGCTGCCTAAGATGGACGGCTGGCAGGTTTGCAGGGAAATCCGCAAAACCTCCTCTGCCCCGATTATTATGCTGACCGCCAAGGGTGAAACCTTTGACAAGGTGCTCGGTCTTGAGCTCGGCGCAGACGATTACGTTACAAAGCCGTTTGACGCAAAAGAGGTTATGGCAAGAATTAAAGCCGTGCTCCGTCGTACAAAGGGCGAGGGCGACAGCAACGCAAGCGCAGGCAAGAAGCCCGTTGTTTACGAAAACCTTGAAATCAATATTGTTAACTATGAGCTTAAAGTTAACGGCGAGGTTGTTGACACCCCGCCAAAAGAGCTTGAGCTTATCTACCACTTCGCTTCAAATCCGAACAGGGTTTACACGCGCGACCAGCTTCTTGACGAGGTTTGGGGCTTTGATTATTACGGCGATTCACGCACCGTTGACGTTCACGTTAAGCGCCTGCGCGAAAAGCTTGAGGGCGTTTCTGACAAATGGGCGCTCAAAACCGTTTGGGGCGTCGGCTACAAATTTGAAACCAAGGATTAATTTTAATGACTGAAACCGCAGAATCAAAACCGACCTCGGTTTTTGATAGGATTGCCGCAAGGCTGCACATAAAATCAAATATTTTTACAAAATATTTCCTGACCTTCGGCGCTATCTTTTTAGTGCTGCTTGTTGTGCTGGGCGTTTCCCTTGTGCTGCTTGTTAATAACTACACCGCAGCCGAACGCACGGCGCTTTTAAGGCAGAACGTTGAGTCTATTTCAGCCACAATTGAGGGCACGCTGATTACGCAGGATATGAACTACAAATATTCGCTGGAAAAGGAGCTGCTGTGCGAAACGCTGGCAACCGTTTCCGACTCGATTGACGCGGACGTTTTTGTGTGCGACACCGAGGGCAACATAATCCTGTGCCGCGACAGAGCGGCAACTATGCCCGTTTACGGCTACTTTACCCCCTGCGACGTGCACGACAATATTGCCGTTGACAGCAACGTGCTGTCCGCAGTTTATCAGGAGGGCGAAATTGTCAGCACCGTAAGCTTTCGGGACAGGCAAAGCTTCGTTGTGGGCACGCCGATTTATTCCGACGGCAGAATTATAGGCTCGGTATTTGCCGTTGCCGAAACGGGATTTTTTAACCTTTCCCTTGCCGTTTTCAGAATATTTTTGATATCCGCATTTTTCTGCCTGATTCTCGCATTTCTTTGTTTATACTATTTAACAAAGAAAATGGTTACGCCGCTGCAGCAGATGAGCAAGGCGGCAAAGCAGTTTGCAATCGGCGATTTTTCATACCGCGTTAAAGTTGATGGCGACGACGAGCTTGCCGATTTGGGCAGGGCGTTTAACGATATGGCGGACGCGCTTGACGTGCTTGAAAGCAGCCGCCGCAGCTTCGTTTCAAACGTTTCGCACGAGCTTAAAACGCCGATGACCTCCATTTCGGGATTCATTGACGGAATACTTGACGGCACCGTTTCCAAGGACAAGCAGGAGTATTACCTGCAGATTGTAAGCGCGGAAATCAAAAGGCTTTCAAGGCTTGTTGTTTCTATGCTTAATATGAGCAAGATTGAAAGCGGCGACTTTGAAATTAAGCCCCGCAACTATGATATTGCGGACCAGATTATACACATTCTTTTAACCTTTGAACAAAAAATTGAGGAAAAGCACATTGACATTCAGGGGCTTGACGAGTTCAACCCAACCTATATAGTTGCAGACCCCGATATGATTTATCAGGCAATCTACAACCTGATTGACAATGCTGTTAAATTTACAAACGAGGGCGGTTACATAAGGTTTACGCTGACTGATAACGGCACCTCAATAGAGCTTAAAATCAAAAACAGCGGCACGGGTATTAAAAAGGAAGAGCTTTCAAGAGTGTTTGAACGCTTTTATAAGGTTGACAAGAGCCGCAGCCTTGACGCCAAGGGCGCGGGGCTCGGGCTGTACCTCGTAAAGCTGATGATAGAGATGCACGCAGGCAGAGTTGCCGCAAAGAGTGAAAGTGAAGATACGGCCGAATTCTCCTTCACTCTGCCAAAGCAATACTCGCCTGTTCACAAAGCTGAGCGTTAATTGCAAGGCGTATAAAACCGTTTGCGTGAAGCGCAAACTTCACAGTGAAACTACTTCACACGGCGTATTTCACAAATCCGCAAGGATTTATTTCACTAAATAGTGAAGTGTTTTTTTCAAAACGTGAAGTATATTTGCTGCACTTATATGTGAAGTAATTGCTTCGCAATTGTGAAATGTTTTTGCTTCGCTCAAACAATAAATTTGCGCAATGCGCAGGTTAACAAGGAGAAAAATACTATGGAAAATGAATTTGAAAACGGCTTCGGCACGCCGACACCCGACGAGCCAAAGCCCGAGGCAACGCAGGAGGCACAGCAGCCCGTAACCGCGGCTCCCGAGCCCGAGCCTGCCTCAACATACCACTATTCATATCAGCAAATCAATCAAACCCCCGTTCAGAGCGAAGCTCCCGCTTCCCCTGTTCAGCCGCAGGCAGCGCAGGGTTATACCAACCCCGCAAACCCGTCTGCAGCGCCCGTTTACAGCAACGCCGCTTATTCCGCGAACGCTGTTCAGCCGCCTAAAAAGGCTTCCAACAAAACCGCAGTTGCAGTTATTATTGCGGTTGTTGTATGCGTAATTCTTGCGGGCATAGGTCTTGCCTCCTCACTTAATAATAAGGACGGCGGCAGCACAAGCTCAAACGAAACTACCACAAGCGAAAGCGCTCAGGTTCAAACCAACGAGCAGGCTGAGGTTGCAAAAACGGACAGTGACGGCAATTACACCGTTGCAGGCGTTGCAGAAAACTGCATTGACTCCTGCGTGGGTATTACAATTTATTCTCAGTCAAACGCTTACAGTAATTTCTACAACTTCGGCTACGGCTCCGATTCGTCAGGCGAAGAGGAAACCATTTCGGGCTACGGCTCAGGTATCTTTATGCTTGAAAGCAACGGCAAAACCTACGTTCTTACCTGCGCCCACGTTATCAGCGACGGCTCACGCTTCGTTGTTACCACCAACAGCGGCGACGAGTATGACGCAAGCGTTGTCGGCTACGACAGCCAGACCGATATCGGCGTGCTTGTTATTAATAAAACGGGCTTTAAGATTGCTGAATTTGCAGACTCTGACTCCACCGTTGTAGGCGAACAGGTTGTTGCAATCGGCTGCCCGGGCGGACTTGAGTTTATGAACAGCGTTTCAAGCGGCTACGTTTCAGCGCTTGACAGACCGATTAAATCCTCAATCGGCTATAAAAACCAGTGTATCCAGACCGATACCGCCATCAACCCGGGTAACAGCGGCGGCGCCCTGTTTAATATGCAGGGTCAGGTTGTGGGCGTTAACTCATCAAAAATTGCCGCAACCGAATATGAGGGCATCGGCTTTGCCGTTCCCAGCAACACAGCCATTGCCACCGCAAACAGCCTTATCAAAGTCGGCTACGTTGAGGGCAGGGCAAAAATCGGCATTAACTACACCAACCTGACAAATTATTCAAACGCAACCGCAATTCTCAACGCGCTTGAAAAGCTCGGCTATGAGGACGCTAACGGCACAATGGTTATTAACGAAATCAATTCCGATTCGGACCTTAACAACAAAAACGTTAAGCAGTACGATATGATTGTTGCCATTAACGGCGAAACGCTGACAAGTACCGACGTGCTTACCTCCGTGCTTGCGGACAGCAAACCGGGCGACACGGTAACGCTTACAATTGCAAGGGTTGAAAATAATTCCATTGACACCTTTGACGTTGAATGTGAGCTGATTGAAGCTAAAAAATAAAAGCGCCGAACGTTAGGCAAAAAGAATTACAGACCGAAAGAACGGAATGTTCTTTCGGTCTTTTTTTGTTGCTATTGACAAACGGAAAAATCAGTAGTATGATTAGTTATACAAATTATACTTTTTAGGAGAGCTTATAATGTCAAAACCAAAGGGAAAGCACGCCTGGACTGCTACGGTCGGCGAAAAAGGACAGATTGTTATACCAAAGCAGGCAAGGGAGCTGTTTGATATTCATCCGGGAGATACGTTGGTGCTTTTAGGCGATGAGAAGAGAGGAATTGCCATTCCGCCTAAAACAATGTTTTCTCAGTTTGCGGCGGCTGTTTTTGAAGCTGACGAGGAGGATTAGTAATGACGCTTTGCAACATTAAAAATTTAAGTAAATCGTACCCCTCTTTTTTACTGTCCGACATTTCTTTTCAGTTAAATGCGGGAAGAATTGTAGGCTTCATCGGCAGAAACGGAGCGGGAAAAACGACAACGATTAAATCAATGTTAGGGCTCGTTCATTCCGATTGCGGCGAGGTTTGTTATTTTGATTTGCCCTTTTCGGAAAATGAGAGAGAAATTAAACAGCGCATCGGCTATTCCACAGGTGCGGTCAACTATTATCCGAAAAAGAAGATTAAGGATATTGTTGCCGTAACGAAAACCTTTTACGAAAACTGGGACGAAGCGGCGTACAGGGAATACCTTGAGCTGTTTTCGCTTGATGAAAACAAAATGCCAAGCGAGCTTTCAGAGGGAATGAAGGTTAAATTCAACCTGCTTCTTGCGCTTTCTCACAGGGCGGAAATCCTGATTTTAGACGAGCCGACAAGCGGACTTGACCCGTTTTCCAGAGATGAGCTTCTTGATTTGTTCATTGAACTGAAAAACAGGGGCGTTGCCGTGTTATTTTCAACACACATTACGTCAGATATAGAAAAATGCGCCGACGATATTATGTATCTGCGCAAGGGCAGGCTTGTTGTCAACTGCCCCAAGGAAGCGTTTTACAAGGCGTTCTGCAAAGACGGGGAAACCTTGGAAGAAGCGATATTGCGAATGGAAAAGGAGGATAATATATGAAACCGCTCTTAAATAAAGAAATGAAGCTTGCGGCTTCTCCCCTTTCATACATTTTCGTTGCTTTCGGGTTAATGGCGTTTTTGCCCGGTTATCCTATTCTTGTCGGCTCGTTTTTTGTATGCCTCGGGCTGTTTCAGTCGTTTCAGAGTATGAGGGAGGCAAACGACATTACGTACACCGCCCTTTTGCCCGTTGCCAAGGGGGACGTAGTAAGCGCAAAGTATGCGTTCTGCGTAATTATAGAGCATTGCTATTTCGTCGTAACCTCAATACCCGTGCTTATTCGTATGACGGTATTATCGGACGTCTCCGCATACCGCGGCAATGCTTTGATGAACGCAAATTTTGTGTATCTCGGCTTTGTGCTGCTGATTTTAGGCTTTTTTAATCTTATATTTATCGGGGGCTTTTTCAAAACCGCCTATAAATTCGGCAAGCCCTTCGTTACATTTATTATCGTTGCCTTTGTAATTGTGGGCATTGGCGAAGCGCTTTTTCATTTCCCCGCCCTTTCGGCTTTGAACGCCTTTGGCTTTACGCACATAGGTCTGCAGATAAGCGTATTATTAACGGGCGCAATCGCTTTTGCGCTGTTGACTGTTGTTTCTATGCTTAAAGCAATAAAGAACTTTGAACGTATTGATTTATAATTTTACACCCGCAATAAAAATTCGGAGCACCCTGCTGTTCAGGGTGCTCCGTTTTTATCTTTAAATATATACTGTTATAATTCAGCGATAAGCTCAACCTCGCAGAGAACTGCCTTCGGCAAAGCCTTAACCGCAACGCAGGAGCGCGCGGGCTTTGCGGTAAAATACCTGCCGTAAACCTCATTGAACGCGGCAAAGTCATTAATATCGGCAAGGAAGCAAACGGTCTTAACCGTCTTTTCAAGGCTTGTGCCCGCCGCCTCGCAAACCGCCTTCAGATTTTTGCAAACCTGCTCGGTCTGCTCCTCAATAGTGGTAGCCTCAACGGTGTTCGTTTCGGGGTTAATGGCAATCTGGCCGCTTGTGAAAAGAAAGCCGTTTGCCTTGATTGCCTGACTGTAAGGGCCGATTGCGTTCGGCGCGTTGTTTGTTGAAATGTATTCCATAGTTAGACTCCTTATCTCTTGCGCAAAGCGCAAACTTCACAGCAGAGCTACTTCACGCCTTTGGTACTTCACAAATCCGCAAGGATTTACTTCACTAATCCGTGAAATATTTTGCGTTGCAAAATGTGAAGTATCTTTATTTGATTCAGATGTGAAGTGTTCTGCAACGCAGAACGTGAAGTATTTTTGCTTCGCTCAAATGTTAATCTATAACCTCAAAGCCTGCGTTTTTAAGCGCCTGCTTAATTGAAACGATATGGGCGTAATCCCTCGTTTCAACGGAAATCCGCAGATAGCAGTCGGTAATATTCATATCCAAATCCGTGCTGTCGTAATTAATGCTCGTTACGTTTGCGCCCGTTTCGGAAATAATTTTTGAAACCGCGGTAAGCTGACCGGGCTTGTCTGAAAGGGCAATTGTAATATTCGCCGTTCTGCCGCTCATTTTCAGACCGCGCGCAATTACGCGTGAAAGAATTGTAACGTCAATATTACCGCCTGAAACAAGGCAGCAAACGTTTTTGCCCTCAATGTCGGGAATTTTGCCCGCAAGCACGGCAGCAACGGGAACGGCGCCCGCGCCCTCCGCAATCAGCTTCTGCTGCTCAAGCAGGGTTAAAATGCCAAGCGCAATTTCGTCGTCCGAAACGGTAACGATACCGTCCACATAATCGCGCACAAGCTCGTAAGTAAGCGTTCCGGGGGTTTTAACGGCAATACCGTCCGCAATAGTCTGCACGCCCGAAAGGGTTTCTATTTCGCCGTCTGCAATGGATTTCTGCATACTCGGCGCACCCGCAGCCTGAACTCCGTAAATTCTGCAGTTCGGGTTAATCTGCTTGATTGTGTAGGCAACGCCCGCAATCAGACCGCCGCCGCCAATCGGCACAACAACCGCGTCCGCGTTTGGAAGCTGCTCCATAATTTCAAGCCCGATTGTGCCCTGCCCCGCAATAACGTCGGGGTCGTCAAACGGGTGGATAAAGCTGTAGCCGTGCTCGTCGCGCAGCTCAATTGCCTTATTATAAGCGTCGTCATAAACGCCCTTAACCATACATATTTCAGCGCCGAAGCGTTTTGTAGCCTCAACCTTTGAAATCGGCGCGCCGTCAGGCAGGCAGATAACGCTTTTTATTCCGCTGCGGGCAGCGGCAAGCGCAACGCCCTGCGCGTGATTTCCCGCCGAGCAGGCAATAACGCCGCGAGCCTTTTCCTCGTCAGTCAGGCGGCTGATTTTAAAGTACGCGCCGCGCACCTTAAACGAGCCCGTAACCTGCAGATTTTCGGTTTTAAGATAAATGTTTGAATCCTTGCGCAGATTAGGCGCAAGAATCATATCGGTTTCCCTGCAAACCTCCTTCAATACGCGGGAGGCAGTGTAAACCCTGTCAAGTGTAAGCATCTCTTCGCCTTCTTATATAATAATGTAAAAGATATTCTAATACTTATAATACCATTTGTCAAATATTAATGTATCAAAAAAAGAAGCCGAGTTTCCTCGGCTTCCTTTGTTATTTAAGTTTGAGATTATTCAGCGTCGTAGGTTTTCTTAGCCTCTTCCCAACCTGCTTTAATGCTCTTGAGGCTCTTTGAAAGAATGTCCTTCAAATCCTCTGCAGCGTTAGCGGTTGCGCCCTGGAGCTTGGTAGCAGCGTCCTGAAGCGCTTCTCTTGCAGCGTTAAGCTTAGCTTCAATCTCCTCTTTGCTTGCTTCCTCAGCAGCCTTCTTTTCAGCGTTTTCAGCGATAGCGGCCTGTGCAGCAGCAAGGCGGGCAAT
>CADBUK010000165.1 GCA_902797915.1 Oscillospiraceae bacterium | reverse complement strand
GCCTTCCCACCAAACGGTGTTATTATCAAGATTATGGCAAACGTTGGTGAAAATGGTGCCCTTCTTGGTAGCAGCAAGAGCATTCGGATTTGACTTTTCGTTTGTGCCGGGAGCTACGCCGAAGAAGCCGTTTTCGGGGTTGATAGCATAAAGTCTGCCGTCTGCGCCCTTGCGAATCCAGGAAATATCGTCGCCTACGCACTCAATCTTGTAGCCCTTTCTGCGATAGCCCTCAGGAGGAATGAGCATTGCAAGGTTGGTTTTGCCGCAAGCTGACGGGAAAGCGGCGCAGATATACTTTGTTTCCTCGCCGGGCTTTGTTAAGCCGAGGATAAGCATATGCTCTGCCTGCCAGCCCTCGTTCTTACCGAGGTAAGAAGCAATACGGAGAGCGAAGCACTTTTTGCCGAGAAGAACGTTGCCGCCGTAAGCGGAGTTAACGGATACGATTGAATTTTCCTCAGGGAACTGAACAATCCATCTCTTCTCAGGGTCAACGTTACACTTGCAGTGCATACCGCGAACCCAGCCGTCGTCATCGCCGAGGCAGTCAAGAACAGCCTTGCCAACGCGGGTCATAATTTCCATATTAAGAACAACGTAAATTGAGTCCGTAATTTCAATACCGATTTTTGAAAGCGGAGAACCAACGGGGCCCATTGAATAAGGGATGATATACATTGTTCTGCCTTCATAAGAGCCTGCCGCAATTTCATCAAGCATCTTGTGGCACTCTGCAGGGTCCATCCAGTGATTTGTGGGGCCAGCGTCCTCTTCCTTGGAAGTGCAGATAAGCGTGCGTGCTTCAACACGGGCAACGTCATTTACAGCAGTTCTGTGAAGATAGCAATCGGGAAGAAGCTCCTGATTAAGCTTAACCATTTCGCCTGTTGAAACAGCCTCTGCGCGAAGCTCGTCAATCTGCTCCTGTGAGCCGTCAATCCAAACAACCTTAGCGGGCTTTAAGAAAGCAATTTTTTCATCAAGCCAGGCAAGGAGTGAAGGATTCTTGGTAAGATTAGTTTCCATAAAACAATCTCCTTTATGCATAAATTTAAAAAAACGAATTAATTTAACGAACACGCCAAACAATACTTCGTAATTTTTCAGCATTATTATAGCAATTTTTAGATTAAAGTGCAATAGAAATATTATATAAAATATGTGAATAAAATATGTGAACAAATGTTAATAAGCGTTCAGTAAGGGTCGCTTTGCTGATAATCTATTCATATTCATTGCGGGTTGTGCCCGCAGTCTATCGGCATAGTGGCGTAAGCGTTGAGATTTGATGAAGCGCGCACGCCCGCAAGAAATTCATAATAGCCCTGCGCGGCAACCATTGCGCCGTTATCGCCGCAGTATTTCAGCTCGGGCAGCTGAAGCGCCCAGCCGTGCTTTTTGCACATCTTTTCGCATTCCGCACGCAGCAATGAATTTGCGGAAACGCCGCCCGCGAGCACGATTTTATTATAGCCTAAATCAAGCGCAACAGCCTCTAACTTTTCGGTTAAACAGCCGACAACGTTTTTCTGAAAAGAAGCCGCCAAATCGGCAACGGGGATTTCCTCACCCTTTTGCTGCGCGTTATGAACGGTGTTTATTACCGCGGTTTTCAAGCCGCTGAACGAAAAGTCATAGGGCGCGCCGTCAACACGCGGATGCGGGAATTTGAACGCGTCCGCATTCCCCTGCTTGCTGATTTTATCAATACTGATACCGCCCGGGTATGAGAGCCCGAGGGTTCTGCCCGCTTTATCAAGCGCCTCGCCCGCCGCATCGTCACGCGTTTTGCCGATAACCTTATAATCCGTGTAACTGTTAACGGCAACGATGTGCGAATGTCCGCCGCTGACAACAAGGCACAAAAACGGCGGTTCAACATCAGAGGTAAGATAATTTGAAGCGATATGGGAGCGCAGATGGTGCACGGGCACGAGCGGCTTGCCCGAAGCGGAAGCCAGACCCTTTGCAAAATTCACGCCCACAAGCAGCGCGCCGATAAGCCCCGGGGCATAGGTTACGGCGATGGCGTCAATATCATCAAGGGTGCAGCCTGCCTTTTCAAGCGCCTCTGCAACCACGGAGCTGATACATTCCGCGTGGCGGCGGGAGGCGATTTCGGGCACAACGCCGCCGTAAAGCTTATGCTCCTCAAGCGAGCTTGCCACAATATTTGATTTTACAAACCTGCCGTTTTCAACCACCGCAGCGGCGGTTTCATCGCAGGAGGATTCAATTCCGAGTATGTTCATAAGCCTATTCCCTTTTCATTAAAACGGCGTTTTCCGTAGGGTTTGAATAATAGTTTTTGCGAACGCCCGTGTCCTCAAAGCCGAGGGATTTATAAAGCTCAATGGCGGGGGTATTACTTTCGCGCACGTCAAGGAAAACTGCGCCGTCAATTTTTTCAAAAGCGCGGGTTAAAAGTTCGCGCGCAACGCCCCGGCGCCTGTATTCCGGCAGCACGGCAACGCGCACGATATCCGCCTCGCCCGCAACGATATACAGCAGAACATAGCCCACCGCTTTACCGCCGTCAACAGCGGTAAAAATGTGTGAGCATTCGTTTTCAAGCTCTGCCTCAAGCGTAAGCGAATTCCACGGAGATGAAAAGCACGCCGCTTCAATCGCCGCAATATCGGCAATATTCTCTTTTTGAGCAATTGTGTAAATCATAAGCGTTTCAAGCGGGCGGATAACATCCGCCCCTACGAATATATTATAGTTCAGCGTAAATCAAGAAAAAACGAGTGAAACGCAGCATAAAGGAAAAACAACTGATTTAATGAGCGTCGTACCAGTTTTTTGCAATCTTACCGTCTGCAAGAAGCTTAACCTTCATTTTGCAGGCGTTTTCCATTTCCTCGGTTACGATTTCAAGCGCCTTTTCAGCCTCAGCCTCGGGGGCTTCGACGATTAATTCATCGTGCACCTGAAGAATTAAACGCGCCTGCATATTCTCTGCTTCAAGGCGGTTATCAACGCGAACCATTGCGATTTTGATAATATCCGCGGCAGTGCCCTGAATGGGCATATTTCTTGCCACACGCTTGCCGAACGCACGCAGCATATGATTGCTTGAGGCAAGCTCGGGCAGATAGCGGCGGCGGTTAAACAGGGTTTCGGCATAGCCGTTTTCCTTAGCCGTATCAATCATTTTATTCATATATGAGGCAACGCCTGAAAAATGGTTTAAATAGCCGTCAATATACGCCTTTGCCTCTTTATTTGTAACGCCGATATCCTTTGCAAGACTGAAGGCGCCGATACCGTAAACAATACCGAAATTAACCGCCTTTGCCCTTGAGCGCAGGAGCGGGGTTACCATTTCGGGCGGGAGGTTGAATACCTGCGCAGCGGTTGTGCGGTGTATATCCTCGCCGTTATTGAAGGCGGAAATCATTGCCTCATCGCCCGCCAAATCGGCAAGCACGCGAAGCTCAATCTGGCTGTAGTCGGCGTCAATAAGCATTTTGCCCTCGCCCGCAACAAAGAACTTGCGCATTTCCCTGCCGAGTTCCGTCCTGATAGGAATATTCTGCAGGTTAGGCTCAAGCGAGGAAATTCTGCCCGTTCGGGTTTCAACCTGATTAAACGAGGTGTGAATTCTGCCGTCCGAGCCGATAACCTTTAACAGCCCCTCGCAATAGGTTGAATTGAGCTTGGACAGGCTGCGGTACTCCAGAATAAGCGAAACAATCGGGTAATCGGTAGCAAGCTCCTCCAAAACCTCCGCTTTGGTTGAATAGCCGCTTTTGGTTTTCTTTTTGGTGGGTATCATCATTTCCTCAAACAGCACAACGCCGAGCTGCTTGGGAGAATTAATGTTGAACTCACGCCCTGCAAGCTGATAGATTTCCGAGGTAAGCTCCTTAATTCTGGCACTGAGCTTTGAACCAAACTGCTCAATGCCCTCACGGTCAACCTCAAAGCCCGCAACCTCCATTTTTGCAAGCACGCGGGCAAGCGGAAGCTCAATGTCAAAAAGCAGACGAAGCTGCTCCGCCTCCCTGAGCTTTTCGTTTGTTTTTTCAAACAGGGGTTTTAGCACCGCCGCATAGGCAACAAGCTTGTCCTCACTGCCGAGCTCGTTAACGTAAGAGGGCAAAACTACTCCGTATTCAAGGCAGAGATGCTCAATATCGTACTTACTGTCCGACGGGCTGAGCAGATATGCCGACAGCATTAAATCGCCCTGAACATTCCAGCAGTTAATGCCGAGCTGAGCCGCAAGACGATGAAAATATTTTGAAGTATAGGTGTATTTAATAGCGCTGCTTTGAAGAAACGCTTTTACAAACTCCTCATAAAACGGCTGGCAGGAACGAACGGCGACAATCCTTTCTCCGAAGGAAAAGTACAAATCCGTAATATCGTTATCAATAATATTCGGGTAAACGTAAACCTCCGTGCCGAGCATATCAAGCACGGACTGAGCGCTCTGAGCCTCCTCAAGAGTAAGCTCAGCAGGCTTTGCCTCCTCCGTATCGTCTGCAACCGCATCGTTAGCGTTAAGACTGAATTTATCAATAAGGCTGAACAGCTCAAGGCGCACAAATTCGGAAACCGCCTTTTGCTTATTTTCACAGTTAACGGTGTAGTCGTTGATATCAGTATCCACGGGTGCGTCAGTACGGATTGTGCCGAGGTCAAGCGAAAGATACGCCTTTTCCTTATCGTTGCCGAGCTTTTCACGAACGCCCTTTTTGATGTCAATTTCGTCAAGATTTTCGTAAATATAATCAAGCGTACCGAAGCGCTGAATTAAATCAAGCGCTGTTTTTGCCCCGACGCCCGAAACGCCCGGAATATTATCGCTTGAATCGCCCTGCAACGCCTTAACCTGAATAAGCGCCTGCGGAGTAATACCGTATTCCTCCATAATGGCGGCCTCGTCATACACATCGGTAACCGCCTGCCCCATCTTAGTACGGGCAAGAAGCACCTTAACGCCGTCGTGCGCAAGCTGAAGCGAATCCCTGTCTCCCGTTGCGATGAAGCACTCGTTGCCTTCGCTGCGGCAGGAGGCTGCAAGCGTGCCGAGAATATCGTCCGCCTCCCAGCCCTCGCACTCAATGGTTTTATAGCCGAGCAGTTTAAGCAGGTTTTTGAGCACGGGCATCTGTGCGCGAAGCTCATCGGGCATGGCGTGGCGCCCCGCCTTATAATCCGCATACATTTTGTGACGGAAGGTAGGTGCATGAACGTCAAACGCAATTGCGACCGCATCGGGTTCACAGGTATCCTGCAGCTTTAAAAGGATGTTTAAAAAGCCGTAGATTGCGTTAGTATAATCGCCCTTTTTAGTTGTAAGCAGCTTTATGCCGTAAAAGGCGCGGTTAACAATACTGTTGCCGTCAATAACAAGCAATTTCATAAGTATCCCCAAAATCGCGGAAAGTTTTATGACTTTCCGATTGTTTTATAAAATAATGAATCCGATGAATTTTCACCCAAAAAATTTGGACAGCTCTCAATCGGCATACCATTTAATGAATCAAGTTTATCATATTTATGTATAGCCTGAGTGCCTTCGCTAATAAACTCTCTGAAAGATGAACT
>CADBUK010000164.1 GCA_902797915.1 Oscillospiraceae bacterium | reverse complement strand
TTAACCACCCCGATATAGTTGCGCTTTCAATTGCTACGCGCCCCGACTGCCTGCCCGACGGGGTGCTGAGCCTGCTTGACGAAATAAATAAAATCAAGCCCGTTTTTGTTGAGCTCGGGCTGCAGACAATACATAAAAAAAGCGCCGATTATATTCGGCGAGGTTATAAGCTTAACGTTTATGACGAAGCGGTTGAAAGGCTGCACAAAATCGGGATAAACGTAGTTACCCACCTGATTATCGGGCTGCCCGACGAAAGCAGGGATGATATTCTTGAGAGCATTAAATACGTTTGCGACAAAGGCACTGACGGAATAAAACTGCAACTGCTCCATATTCTTAAAGGCACGGACCTTGCAGATGAATATGAGGCAGGCAAATTTGAGGCTCTTACTTTTGAGGAGTATTTGGATATAATCAAAAGCGCAGTTGGAATTATTCCCGAAAACGTTGTTATTCACAGACTTACAGGCGACGGGGCAAAGAAGGATTTGATTGCGCCGCTCTGGAGCGCGGATAAGAAAAGGGTTTTAAATGCGATAAATAAATTATAAAAGGACTGTCACAAGACAGTCCTTTTAGTTTTATCCTAATGTAATTTTAAAGCACTGCGGGAGGTCGGTTTTCGGCTCATCTTTACAGGTGATTGAAAGTCCGTCCGCATTGCAAACAAAGCTTTCAACCTCGCCACCGAGAAGCTCAACATTCTCAATAAGAATACCGCACTTGATTGTGTAGAACGAATTGAGATGTACCTCCTTTGAGGGCTTCATCTGGAAAGCATAAATTGCGCCGTTCTTATATGTAAAGCGGAAATCGTGCTCGTCATATTCAACAGTCCCCTCTGAGAACATACCCGAGGAAGCGGCGTGCTCGCCCTCCTTATAGAATTTATAAGGAATTGTTTCATAAATACCCTCGCCGTTGACGGTAAGCCATTCGCCGATACTTTGAAGTACTGCGGTTTCCTCTGCGGTAATAGAACCGTCAGCCTTAGGGCCGACATTGAGAAGCAGCATACCGTTTTTTGATACAACGTCAATCAGCGTTGTAATGCAGTCATACGGGGTTTTGAACTCATTATCGGTTGTATAACCCCAGGAGCGCTTGCCGATTGCGGTATCCGTCTGCCACGGATAAGGGAAAATTTCGCCGAGTGAGCCGCGCTCAATATCAAGAGTTGCGGTGCCGAGCGGGTAAGCGTTGTGCTTAAAGTCGATTGTAACCTCGGCGCCCCACTCCTCTGCCCTGTTATAATAATAAGCGGCAATCTTTTTAAGATAGGGCTTAAAGCACTGATTCTGAATCCACCAGTCAAAATAGATAATCTTTGGCTGATACTTATCAATAATTTCGCATACGCGAACCATCCAGTCCTCCATATACTCGTCGGTTGCGGCGAACTCGTCAATAGTATCGCAAGCCTCGATAGTCTTATCGCCCACAGCCTCGTCGTAATAAGCGGGAGCGTAAAAATCAAACCACTCCGTGCCGGGCTTCATATCGCTGTCAAAGCTTGTGCCGATGCCCATAAAGAAATAATGCTCTGCCCTGTGGTTTGAAGCGCAGAAGGTTAAGCCCTGCTTTTCACATTCTGCTTTAAGCTCGCCGATAATATCGCGTTTCGGACCCATTTCCTTTGCGTTCCAGCGGTTAAATTCAGTTTCGTACATAGCAAAGCCGTCGTGATGCTCCGCAACGGGTACAACGAACTTTGCGCCCGCATTTTTGAACAGCTCAATCCACTTGGCAGCGTCAAAATTTTCGCCCTTGAACATCGGAATAAAATCTTTATAACCAAAATCCTTCTGGCTGCCGTAGGTTTTAATATGATGTTCAAACTCCCTGTGGCGCTGATTATACATATTGCGGGAATACCATTCGTTGCCGAAAGCGGGAACGGAATAAATGCCCCAGTGAACAAAGATACCGAACTTGCCCTTATAATACCATTCGGGCGTTTTGTGATTTGAAAGGGACTGCCAGTTATCCTTGAATTTTCCGTCAGCAATTACGCTGTCAATTTGCTTTAAATAATCGTTTGTTGTCATAATAAAATCTCCGTTGCTGTTATTCGTAAAAACCGATTTCCGAAAGCATTGGCGTACCGCGGCTCTGGCGAATTACAAGCCTTGCGCCGACGCAGGCTTTGCCGCCGAGACAGGCAAGCTTTTTGGAGCCTATAGCCGTGCCCGAATACGCCTTTGTGTATTTGCCGTTAATTTTTTTAAGATAAATATCAAACGCCTCAACACGCTGTGAAAACAGAATGTTTTCCGAAATTGAAACGTATTTCAGCTTCTTCGGTGCGTCAAAATTAAAGTCGATAAACTCGTCGTCCTTGCTCAGAGCGCCGAGCTTTTCAACAATAACGGGCTTTGAGTAAAGCGCCTCCACCCTTTTGCCGAGGTTTTTAAGCGCCCTTACGTCCTTACGATGAAAAACGCCCTTAACCGTCGGCGGAACGTTGAGCAATAAGGTGCAGTTGTTGCCAACGGAATTAAGATAAATGTCAAACAGCTTTTTGCCGCTTTTTACCGTGCGGTTATCATTCTTATTCCAGAACCAGCCGTCGCGGATTGAAACGTCAACCTCTGCGGGATACCAGCAAAGCTCGCTCTCTCCCGCAAGGACTGCGCGACTGCCCAAATCCTCATCCTTGGAGGTAAGACTTTTAACCGCTTCGCCCTCTGCCTTCTGGCTTGAATGAGCGATAATTTCGGCATTCTGCAAATACTTAGGCACTACCGAATACTCGGTTTTGCGGGTTTTGCCGCTTTCATTACCAACCCAGCGGATGTCAGGACCGCAGACAGCAATATTCGCCTGCGGCTGAAGGTCGCGCACCACCTGATAATAGCGCTGCCAGTCATACTCGCAGGCACGGGCGTTTGCGCCCTTTGCGCCGTCAAACCACACCTCTGAAATCTCGCCGTAGTTGCCGAGAAGCTCCGTAAGCTGATTGCAGAAATAATTGTCATAGGCGGAGGTGCCGTAAGACTTTTCGTGCATATCCCAGGGGGAAACGTAAATGCCGAAATCAAGCCCTGCTTCGTGGCAGGCGTCCGCAGTAAGCTTAACAATATCCTGCCCGAAATCAGTGTTTTTGACCGAAAAATCGGTGTAATCGCTGTGCCAGAGGCAAAAGCCGTCGTGGTGTTTACAGGTTAAAATAATACCCGTTGCTCCAGCAACTTGGGCACATTTTACCCACTGCTTTGGCTTAACCTTTTTGATTGTAAAATCAGAGCATTTTTCCGTGCCCGAGCCCCATTCCCTGCCCGTTGCGGTGTTCATTCCGAAATGCACAAACAGGTAAAACGGGCGCTGAGAAAGGCGGAACTGCGCGCCGCTGGGAACAACTGAAATAAGGCGCGAAACCTCCTCATCCTCCAGCGGAACGCCGTTGTTATAATTAGTCCAATTCTTTTCAAACGGATTTTTCATCACATATCCTCAAACGGCAGAAACGCCGTTATATTATACAGCAACAATATTTACAAGCTTGCCGGGAACATAGATTTCTTTTTTAATGGATTTACCCTCAATTGCCGCGGCAATCTTTTCATCCTGCTTTGCAAGGGCAATAACCTCATCAGCAGGCATATCAACGGGGATAACCATTCTTGAACGTACCTTGCCCATATGCTGAAGCACGATTTCAACAGTGTTATCAACGGTTTTAGCCTCGTCAAACGACGGCCACTGAGCCTGATTGAGCATACCCTCAAAGCCAACCTGCTGCCAGATTTCCTCAGTAATATGCGGTGCAAACGGGTTAACGATAAGGATAAGGTCACGCAGCTCCGCACGGTTGATTTTGCCGTTATCGTAAATCTTGTTAAGCAGAGTCATAACTGCGGCAATAGCAGTGTTAAACTTCATTGCCTCAATATCCTCTGAAACCTTTTTAATGGTTTTGTGCATTGCAGAGGAAAGCTCCTCCGAATACTCGTCGCCGTCAACAAGGATTTCCTGAAGCTTCCAAAGCCTGTCAATAAAACGCTTGCAGCCCTTAACGCTGGATTCGCTCCACGGAGCAGCCTGCTCATAATCGCCCATAAAGAGAACGTAGGTGCGCAGAACGTCAGCGCCGTAAACGTCAACAACTTCATTCGGGTCAATAACATTACCGCGGGATTTACTCATCTTAACGCCGTCGGGGCCGAGAATTAAGCCCTGTGCGGTTCTCTTGAGATACGGCTCCTTAAACGGAACAGCGCCGATGTCATAAAGGAAGCGATGCCAGAAGCGCGAATAAATCATATGCCTTGTTACGTGCTCCATACCGCCGTTGTACCAGTCAACAGGACCCCAGTATTTAAGCTTATCCATATCGGCAAGGCATTTATCATTATGCGGGTCAATATAGCGCAGGAAATACCAGCTTGAACCTGCCCACTGCGGCATAGTATCCGTTTCCCTTTTAG
>CADBUK010000163.1 GCA_902797915.1 Oscillospiraceae bacterium | reverse complement strand
TCTTATGAACGTTCCGTTCGTAACAGGCGACGACGAACTTAACGCTAAGTTCATCAAGGAAGCTACCGAGGCAGGCTTTGTTAACCTTAAAGGTCACCGTTCAGTCGGCGGTATGCGCGCTTCTATCTACAACGCTATGCCGATTGAAGGCGTAGAGGCTCTTGTTGAGTTTATGAAGAAGTTTGAGGAGGAAAACAAATAATGTTTAACATCAAAACCTTAAACAAGATTTCAAACGTAGGTCTTTCAAAGTTTGACACAACTAAGTACACTTACGGCGACGATGTTGAAAATCCCGACGCAATTATGGTGCGTTCCGCCGCTATGCACGATATGGTTATGCCCGAATCCCTGCTTGCAATCGCAAGGGCAGGCGCAGGCGTAAACAATATCCCCGTTGATAAATGCACGGAGCAGGGTATCGTTGTTTTCAACACTCCCGGTGCAAACGCAAACGCCGTTAAGGAGCTTGTTATCTGCGGTCTTCTTCTTTCAAGCCGCAAAATTACAAAGGCTATTGACTGGTGCAAAACCATTAAGAATGACGAAAACGTAAGCAAAAGCGTTGAAAAGGGTAAGTCTGCTTTCGCAGGTCCCGAAATCAAGGGCAAAACCCTTGCCGTTATCGGCCTCGGCGCAATCGGCAGACTTGTTGCAAACGCTGCCGTTGACCTCGGTATGACCGTTGTGGGCTATGACCCCTTCCTTTCTCCCGAGGCGGCTGAAAGCCTTAACAAAAACGTAACCGTTAACAACAATCTGGAAGAGCTTTTCCCGATTGCCGATTATATCACACTGCACGTTCCGCTCACTCCCGACACTAAGGAGATGATCGGCGCAGCTAATATCGACAAGATGAAGGATACCGTTCGCGTTATGAACTTTGCAAGGGGCGACCTTGCTAACAGCGCAGACGTTATTGCCGCTCTTGAGGACGGCAGAATGGCTGCTTATGTAACCGATTTCCCGAGCGCTGATTTAATCGGCGTTGACGGCGTTATCGCGCTTCCTCATCTCGGCGCTTCAACTCCCGAGAGCGAGGAAAACTGCGCTTCAATGGGCGCAATGGAGCTTATTGATTTCCTTGAAAACGGCAACATTAAGAACTCCGTAAATCTTCCGTTCGTTTCTGCTGAAAGAAGCGGCGTTGCAAGAATTACCGTTATCCACAAAAACCAGCCGAATATGATTGCCACCATTACTGAAACAATCAGCCGTGACGGCATCAACATCGCAAACTTTGAGGATAAGAACAGGGGCGAGGTTGCTTACAGCATTATTGACGTTGATTCAGAGGTTTCAGACGCTGCGGTTGAGGATATTAAAAATATCGGCGGCGTAATCAGAGTTCGCGTTATTAAATAATTATGTTTAAAATAATGGGCGGGTATTTTTTATCCGCCCGCATTTTTAGTAATATGTATTTTTTGAGGTATCGTTATGTTACTTGCAATTGATATCGGCAACACAAACATTGTGCTTGGCGTGTTTGATGGGGAAAAGCTTGTTTCCTCCACCCGCCTTTCAACAAATAATACCGAAACCGAAATGGAATATTCCGTTAAAATCAAAGCATTTTTTGATTTCCATGGCATTGAGGATATTGACGGCGCAATTATGTGCAGTGTTGTGCCATCCCTTGTAAGAACGCTTAAAAGAGCAATCAGAATTGTCTGCGGCGTTGAGGTGCTTGTTGTCGGTCCCGGTCTTAAAACGGGGCTTGATATTCATATTGATAATCCATCAGAGCTCGGCACGGATATTGTTGCGGGCAATGTTGCAACGATAAATAAATATCCGCTGCCTGCAATCGTTTTTGATTTCGGCACGGCAACAACTGCTTCTGTTATTGATAAAAACGGCGCCTGCCTCGGCTGCGCAATTATGTGCGGTGTTAAAACGGCAATCCGTTCGCTTGCAAGCGGCACCTCGCTTCTTCACGATATTGATATTTCAGCCCCGCAGAATGTTATCGGCAAGAATACCATTGATTCAATGAAAAGCGGCTCGGTTCTCGGCACTGCCGCAATGCTGGAGGGTATGGTCAGCCGATTTGAAAAGGAGCTGGGCGAAAAGGCAACCGTTATTGCAACGGGCGGCCTCGGCAAGTCAATTGCGCGCAACTGCAATATTGATGTTATTGTTGATGATAATTTGTTGCTTGATGGCTTGCGCATTATTTATGAAAAGAATATTTAACAGATAATAAACTTTTGAGGAGAAATTTTATGGCAGTATTCAGACCGTTCCGTGCGTTCAGACCTGCGCCGGAAAACCAAAGCCTTATCCCCGCGCTTCCTTATGACGTTATGAACAGCGATGAGGCAAGGGAGATGGTTAAGGGCAATCCGCTCTCATTCCTCCACGTTGATAAGGCAGAGATTGATTTGCCCAAGGGTATTGACGTTTACAGCCAGCAGGTTTATCAAAAGGCAAAGGAAAACCTGCTTGCGCTTGAAAACAGCGGCGCTCTCGTTCAGGACAGCGCACCGTGCTTTTACATCTACCGCCAGATTATGAACGGCAGGGCGCAGACAGGGCTTGTAGGCTGCGCTTCAATTGAGGATTATATTAATAACATTATTAAAAAGCACGAAAAAACCCTTGCAAAAAAGGAAACGGACCGTATTAACCACGTTAACACAACAGACGCAAACACGGGCCCGATTTTCTTAACCTACCGCAAGAATGACGAAATCAGCGAAATTATAAGCGATTTCATTAAAACTAACGAGCCCGTTTATGATTTTGACGCTGACGGCGTTTCGCAGACCGTTTGGGTTGTCGATAACGTTGCGGTTAACTCACGCCTTTCAAAGCTGTTCAGCGACGTTCCGTCGCTTTATATTGCGGACGGCCATCATCGCTGCGCTTCCGCCGTTCACGTCGGCAGAATGAGAAGAACCGAAAACCCGAGCTTTACGGGCGAGGAGGAGTTCAACTTCTTCCTTGCGGTTGCATTCCCTGATGATGAGCTCGAAATTATGGATTATAACCGCGTTGTCCGCAATCTTAACGGACTTTCAAGGGATAAATTCTTTAACCTTGTTTCAGAGAAGTTTGACATTAAACCCGTAGAGGGCAGGGCGAAGCCGCAGCAGCGCCATACCTTCGGAATGTACATTGACGGCAAATGGTATATGCTTACCGCCAAGCCCGAAATTGTTGACGAAACAGACCCTGTTAAAAGGCTTGACGTTTCCGTTCTTCAGGAAAATCTGCTTGCCCCCATTCTTGGAATTTATGACCCGAAAAAAGACGACCGCATTGATTTCATCGGCGGCATCCGCGGGCTCAGCGAGCTTGAAAGAAGGGCAAATTCGGATATGGAGCTTGCCTTTGCGATGTATCCCACCACGGTTGAGGATTTAATTTCAATCGCAGACGCGGGCGAAATTATGCCGCCCAAATCCACCTGGTTTGAGCCTAAACTCCTTTCAGGTATCTTCATCCACCATTTATCATAAAAAATTAAGGGACGCCAACGGCGTCCGTCATAAAGAAGGTGGCTGAGTTTCAAAAACTCAACCGCCTTTTTTAATAATCTGATTGAAATCGTTACAAACAGCGTATATTCATTTTTTCAATGAATTTTGAATATAAAACAG
>CADBUK010000162.1 GCA_902797915.1 Oscillospiraceae bacterium | reverse complement strand
TTAGCACAAAAAAACCGCCTTGTCAATTCGCAAGGGACAAAAGCGAAAAGAAAGCGAACCTCCCGAGCAAAAGACGAAAAACGACAACGCCCCGTAAGCTTTATTCTTACGGGGCGTTTCTTAAAACTCAAGTAAAAACGAAAAAACGGGAGGTCAAATCTGACCTCCCCGAAAAGCATTATTTTATTAACACTTTGTTGGCGTGGTTATGCCCTTATCAGAGCTCAACCTTGCCGTTCTCTTTGTCGTTGATTACATAGTAAACAGCGTTGTCCTCAGCCTTAACATAAAGCTTGATTGACTTGATTGCAGAAGCCTTCTTGCCTGAAGCAACGTAAGCCTTCTCAACTGCGTCATAAATCTCGTCAGTGTTAACCTGCTTACCTGCAAACTCGAAATAGAATTCCTTTGTAGCAAGCTTCTGAGCAGTTCTCTTAGCGCTCTTCTTAGCAGTTGCAGCAGCAGCTTTAACTTCCTTCTCAGCCTTCTCTGCGTTCTTCTTTGCCTTCTCAGCACTCTTCTTTGCAGTAGCAGCGGCAGCCTTAACTTCCTTTTCAGCCTTTTCTGCGTTCTTCTTTGCAGTAGCCTTTGTTTCCTCTGCCTTTGCAGTAGCCTTAGCAGCGGTATCCTTAACAGCCTTTGCTGCCTTTGCGGTTTCTTCCTTTACTGCAGCCTTTGCAGTTTCTGCCTTCTTAGCAGTTTCGGTTTTCTTTGTTGTTGCCATAGTTAAACATCCTTTCGTAATAAATTATATATAAAACTATGCATGGAAAAATTGATATAAAGCTCCTACGCTTTACACAGTAAATAATATGCTTATTGTTTGGGCAAGTCAAGAAATTAGTAAAATAATCTACTTTTCGATTGCAAACAGTGGGTTGGGGCAAATGAGTTTTGTATAATATGCACAAATAACAGCAAATGTTTTTGCCGAACAAAAAAATCGGGAACGCTAAGCGCACCCGATAATTTCCAGTAGTTTTACTGTTTTTCGCCCCTGCTTCTGATTTTGCTTTCAATTGCGGCAAAGGCGGGCTCAACGTGAATAAGCTTAAAGACGAGCACACGCAGCGCCTCAAGCGCCGTGCACAGCAGGTAAATGCCGATTACGGAAATGAAAACCATACACACCATTTTTGCCGCGCGTAAATCAAGATAATCCTTAAACATATCCTTGAGCACATATTTCCACACAAACGGATTTGTGTGAATAAGATACACGCCGAAGGTGTAGGGCGAAAGCAGCTTTACAAACACCTTGCCGCCCTTTGTTTTAACGTCAAGCTTTGCAAAAAACAGGAACAGGCAGAAGCTTGCCGTAAACACCGTTGCGGAAATATAGGTAATTAAATTATCCTTAACAACCGCCCACTGATTATTTTCAGCAAGGAACTTATAACCTGCGCTTATAAGGCTGAACGCGAAAAACGCAAAAAGCATAAGCGCGGAGTTGACCGATTTTTCAAGCTCGTTTTTCTTAACTATACCGCCGAGGATATAAAGCAGCGACAGCCAGAGGAACGAATAGCCGAATTTGGTTACAAGCACATCGTTTTGCCATATGGTCTGAATAAGGGAAAAGAAAATGAAAATAGCCCAGCCAAGCCCCTTGAGCTGCTTTTTGCTTAACGAATTAAGCATTACGTTAAAATACGGCGTAAAGAAGAACATTACAAAATATGCCGTAAAATACCAGTACTGCCTTGTGTAAACGGGGAAAAACTGATCAAACCAGATTTCAAACGAATCCTTCTGCGGAATATAGCTTTTGAAAATGATTGCGCATATAACGCAGTAGAAGGCAACCTCAAGCCAGAGCACCGCAATTTTGTGATATTTTGTTTTTGAATTTACGCCGACGTAACCGCTTATCAGCGCATAGCAGTTAACCGCGCCCATACACGCCGCCTCTAAAATCCACACGGCGTAATAATGCGTTGTGCCCTGAACGGCGTTATCCAGAATTCCGCCCTGCTTTAAAACGTGCAGGGTTACAATCATCAGCATTGACACAATGCGCAGCAGGTCAATGCCGAGCTTTCTTTCCTTTTTGGGCATTTTTATTCTCCGTCTTTCTGTGAATTTGAGTGGCGCTCAATCAGCGCGGAAAGCATTTTCTGATGCTCTGCGTTTGTAATCTCATATTTCAGAGTGGGCAATACGGCAATCGCATAGCCGATTGCAGGCGGAACGGTAAAAATAAACCACATCGCCTTTGAATAGCTCATATAGTCCTGCGCAAAGCTTGCGCCGTTTTGCAGGGCTTTGTTCATAGCGTCAATATTAACGTCCGTGTAGCCCACCGACGCATAAACGTAAGCGGAAATAATTGAGGCGATACCCGCCGAAAACTTGGTAATAAAGCTCTGCCCCGAGAAGAAAATGCCGTCGGGTCTGTAATTGTTATGATATTCCTCATAATCAATGCAGTCCGAAATCATAATGGACTGGCAAACGTTGATTGTGCCGAAGCCCCAGCCCGAAATGAGAAGCAGAACGCCGTCAATAATAACCCATTTTATATCCGCAAGGCTTGTCGGCGCGATTTTGTAAATAACAAAAATCAGCGCGTTCGGGATTGCGGTAAGCCCCGTTAAGTTGTACAGGGTTTTAACGTTAAATCTTTTAATAAGCGCGGGGCTTGCAGCCATTGCAAGAAACTGACCGACGAAATATCCGCCCCCGATTATGATAACAATTCTGAGCTTTGCGGGGTCGGTAAACGCGGTCATCATATCGCCGTCGCAGTAATAATACGTAAACAGCGTAATAACAACAATCATCATAAGCTGCATAGGCGAGCGCAGAATTCCGCTTATCAGCAAACGCCTGAACGGAACGCATTTCCACATCAGCGCAAAGCTTTCCTTCATAGTTTTTGTTTCCGCAGAAATCGGCACGCGCTCCCTTGTTCCTATGCCTGCAAGCTCAAACAGCGCGGAGGAAATCAGGGTTGCGCCGATAGCAACAATTACGAAACCGCGCTGAGCGTTTGTGTTTGCGCCAAGCATTCCGTTAACCGCCTGCGAAACGGGGATAATGCCCACGGTAATTGCCGCGGCGCCGATTGACGCGATAATTCTTGCAAGGGCAATCAGCGTTGCGCGGTCATTCTCGCTTTCACTCATACGGCTGATAATACCCCAGAGAGGAACGTCGCCCGCTGTATAGCTCATACCCCATAGGATGTATGAAACCGCAGCCCACGCAACAATGAAAAACATTGCCGCGCTGTTGCCCGCGTTCTTTGCGTTTGCGTAATTGCCGTTGAAAAACGCAACGATTGTAATTATGCAGATAACGGGCGGAGCGAACAGAAGATACGGGCGGCACTTGCCCCATTTGGTATGAGTTTTATCAACTATTGAGCCCATCATAGGGTCGTTAACCGCGTCCCAGACGCGCGCGACTGCGAATATCCAGCCAAGCGCTATTGCGGGCAAGCAGATAACATTCTGAAAATAATAGTAAAGCCCCGTGGCAACGATATTATAAATCATATTCTGCCCGAACATACCCGTTAAATAGAGGTTGCGTTCCTTAGGGGTGTAGGTTTTAACGTTTTCCATTTTAAAAGCCTCTTATGTCACGGCGTAAATGCAAAAAGGGCAAGCGCCCTTTTGCAAGCCTGTTATTAATTAATCAGCAAGAAGTTCGTCTGCAAGCGCTTCCATAGCCGCAATATTTTCAGGCTTAACGGTTGATTTGATTGTAACCGTGCCCTCGCAAACGGTGGTGTTCTTCATAGTTTCAAGCGAAGCCTTGATTGTCCTTGCAGCACTCGGAGCCCAGCTTCCGTTCTCAATTATTGCAATTTTTCTGCCCTGATAAGCTTTTGCCTTTAAATGAGTGAGAAAATCCTCCATCGGCAGAAATACGCCGCCGTCATAGCTTGAAGCCGCAAGCACAACCTTGCCGTAACGGAACGCGTCCTCAACGCACTCCGCAATATCGTCGCGCGACAAATCCGCAATTGCAACCTTCGGGCAGCCCTTTGCCTCAAGAATTTCCTTCATCTTTTCTGCGGCGCCCTTGGTGTTGCCGTGAACGGAAGCGTAAGCGATGAATACGCCCTCGGTTTCAACGCCGTAGCTTGACCAGATGTTATAAAGATTGATATAGTATTCAAGATTTTCGGTCAAAATCGGGCCGTGAAGCGGGCAGATTGTCTTAATATCAAGCACCGCCGCCTTTTTGAGCAGGCTTTGAACCTGCGCGCCGTATTTGCCGACGATGTTGAAATAGTAACGTCTTGCCTCGCAAGCCCAGTCCTCGTCAGTATCAAGCGTGCCGAACTTGCCGAACGCGTCCGCGGAGAAGAAAAAGCCCTCTGATTTCTCATATTCCATCATAACCTCGGGCCAGTGAATCATAGGCGTCATAATAAAGGTTAATTCGTGAGAGCCGAGCGACAGGGTGTCCCCCTCCTTAACGGTAAGCTTTTCAACAGAAGGCTCAAGCTCAAAAAACTGCGGCAGCATTGCAAAGGTTTTTGCGTTGCCGACAAGCGTAGCCTTCGGGTATTTTTCACAGAATTTGCCTATGTTTGAGGCGTGGTCAGGCTCAAGGTGGGAGATAACGAGATAATCAGGCGTTCTGCCGTCAAGCGCAGCTTCCAAATCGGCAAACCACTCGGCAGTTTTTCTTTTATCAATCGTTTCCATAACGGCAATTTTTTCATCAATAATAACATAAGAATTATATGCCATTCCGTTTTCAATCATATACTGGCTTTCAAACAAATCCAGCTCCTTGTCGTCCTGCCCGATATAAATAACAGCGTCAGATAATTTTTTCATAAAACAACCTCCGTTTGTTTAAACTTAAAATATTCCTTATATATAATAATATATCTCAACACAAATCTCAACTGTTTTTTATGCGCACTTGACAATGAAATATAATGGTAGTAAAATTATTAGGTGTTATTTATAAATATACAGAACAAAGGAGTGTTCACTATGGAAAAGAAAAACATTGACTGGTCTTCCCTCGGCTTCGGCTATATGCCAACCGATTACCGCTTTGTTTCAAACTTCAAGGACGGCAAGTGGGACGACGGCGAATTAACAACCGACAACAATATTACGATGAGCGAATGTGCATGCGTGCTGCAGTACGCTCAGACCGTATTTGAGGGCTTAAAGGCTTACACAACCGCTGACGGCAAAATCGTTTGCTTCCGCCCCGACCTCAACGCTTCAAGGCTTGCGGAGTCTGCAAAAAGGCTGCAGATGCCCGTATTCCCCGAGGACAAATTTATTGAGGCTGTTGAAAAGGTTGTAGCGGCAAACGCAGCGTGGGTTCCGCCCTACGGCAGCGGCGCAACGCTTTACATCCGTCCGTTTATGTTCGGCTCAAACTCCGTTATCGGCGTAAAGCCTGCAGACGAATATCAGTTCAGAATGTTCTGCACACCTGTAGGCCCCTACTTCAAGGGCGGCGCAAAGCCGATTACAATCCGCGTTTGCGATTTTGACCGCGCTGCTCCTCACGGCACGGGCCATATCAAAGCAGGCCTTAACTACGCAATGAGCCTTTACGCAATTGTTGACGCTCACAATCAGGGCTATGACGAAAATATGTACCTTGACGCAGGCACAAGAACCTATGTTGAGGAAACAGGCGGCGCAAACTTCCTGTTCGTAACCAAGGACGGCACCGTTGTTACTCCTAAATCAGATTCAATCCTTCCGTCAATCACAAGGCGTTCGCTCTGCGTTGTTGCAGAGGAAATCCTCGGCTTAAAGGTTGAGCACAGAAAGGTTCGTTTTGACGAGGTTAAGGATTTTGCGGAATGCGGTCTTTGCGGCACGGCTGCGGTTATCAGCCCCGTTGGCAAGATTGTTGACCACGGCAACGAAATCTGCTTCCCGAGCGGTATGGACGAAATGGGTCCCGTAACCAAAAAACTTTACGAAACCTTAACAGGTATCCAGATGGGCACAATTGAAGGTCCTGAAGGCTGGGTTCACGAAATCAAGGTTGACTAATAATTATAAAAGGCTTGCAAGCTCCACGGTTTGCAAGCCTTAATTACAGGTACGAAATATGGCTGAAAAATCAATTAAAAATTCAAAATGGCTGACGTATAATCTTGGGCAAATCAGCGAATGCAGGGACGTTTTGTTCGGGATTTCGGCAATTATTCTTGTAATATTTCACTCCCGTCTTATGAAGGTGGGAAGACCGCAGTTTGCCTTTATGTATGACATTATCAAGGTTATTCACGATTACGGAAATCTCGGCGTTGACATCTTCCTGATTCTTTCGGGTATCGGGCTTTACTACTCCTTTTCCAAAAACGGCAACATCCGCGAGTTTTATAAGCGCAGAGCGGTTCGCGTTCTGCCGCCGCTGTTTATCGTAACCTCGCTTTATTACTCAATTACAATGACAAGCGGCAATGTTTTTGACTATCTTGAAAACATTACCACGCTTTCGTTTTTTACAAAGGGCGACTGGGCGTTCTGGTATTTTTCAATAATCATAATCCTTTATGCGCTATACCCTTTTATTCACAAGCTGATTGAGCGTTACAGGATTTTCGGACTTGCACTGCTGTGGGTTTTAAGCATAGGCTTTTATTGCTATGTTTTCCTGCGCCACCGCGGCTGGTTTGAAAACTGGGAGATAGGAATTTTAAGAACTCCGATGTTTTTCTTCGGCTGCTGGCTTGGCAAGCTTGTTAAGGAGGGCAAAACCCTGCCGACTCCGCTTGTTGTGCTCGTTTCCTCCGCTTTAATTGCGGGCGTTTGCGTGTTCAACCACTGTTTTGCGGGGCTGATTGAAAAGCATTATTTTATTGAAAGAGTGGTTTTCTGGCCGCTTGCAATCGGAATGATTTTCCTTGTATCTGCAGTTCTGCCGTTGCTGCCGATACCGAGAATTAAAAAGCTTTTATCGTTCTTCGGGCTGTATTCCTTTGAGATTTATCTGCTGTTCAACAGATTGCCGAAGGAGGTTGCGCAGAAAATCTTTTACGTTGACAAGGGGCTTGTTTGCTACTATTTTGCGATGTTCGTTGCAACGGTCGTGCTTGCAATCCTGCTTAAAATGGTGTGTGATTCCATAACAAAATTCCTGCTCACACCAAAGAAAAAATAATTGGGTGTGGGCAAAGCCCACCCGAAACTTGCCGCAGGCAAATTTCACTGCGAAGCAATTTAGCTTTTGCGAAGCAAAAATTTAACTCGCGCAAAGCGCGAATTTCACTGTCGAGCAAAGCTCGACAAAACAAAGAAGGCTTGGATTTCCAAGCCTTTTGTTTTACACGTCTCCTCTGATTATGCGCCTTAAATTCCTGTAAAAAATTACTATTCCTAAGGCTATTACGGCAAAAAGAGCTGCCAGCGTGAAGCCCTCAATCAAGCCGTTGCGTTTGTTAAAGCCTTCAAGCTTATCGGCGCTGTCAAAGATATAGGTATAATTATAATTCCTTTCAATCAGCGCTTCTCCGTCAAACGCCTTTTTGCTGAACTCGTTTGCGGCAACTATATAATAACCGCGGATTTGCTGGTCTTCGTTAAGGTAATTGTTTGCCCTTGCGCAGAAGGAAATTTCCACATCGCCTACCTGAAGCTCAGAGTTATTGACGTACTTGTCAAACTCCGCAAAAAGCTCGTCTTTTTCATTAAGGCAAACGGAATAAAGCACCCAGTCCGCACTGCTTCTGTCATACTTGCCGACAACGTAAAAATGGTCCTTCGTTTTGCCGCCGCTGTACTCGGAAACCGCATATTCGTCAAACAAAATTGCGTTTTTAAACTCGTAAATCTGCTTATCCTCAATCTGAGAATCACTGTAGTTAGTTGCAGGCACCACGGTTTCCTTTGCGTTAACTGTATTTGCAACGGCAATTGCCGCAATAAAGCCCGCAATAATTATAAAAATGCCGAGCGTCATCGCCTGCTTGCCGTAGAATTTATGTTGACCTGAAGCCTTCATAAGCATAACCTCTTAAAATAATATGCTATTAATATACATCATATATATTTCAAAGTCAAATCCTGACGTACTGCCCCGCCGAGTTTCAAATAGTCATATTGCAACAATAAAGCGTAAGCATTATATATACAATTACCATTGAAACCCTGCCCTGATTTTTTGTAAAATATAATCGGCAATTCCCCATTAAATTTTTAAGGAGAAAAACTATGAAAAAAGTAATTTCAATTCTGCTTGCAGCCGTGCTGATAGCAACGGTGTTCGCCGACCTCGGCGTCCCTCTTTTTAATTCCTAATTCCGCATTAAAAGCCGACAAAGATAAATCCCTTCCTTTTGCAAGGAAGGGATTTAATGATGTCAGCATCGACCTATTTTCCCAGGCAGCTGCCCGCCAAGTATTTTCGGCACTGAAGAGCTTAACTACCGTGTTCGGGATGGGAACGGGTGGACCCTCTTCGTAATAGACACCGACTATGAACGACAACTTTTAATCGCCGTTATTTACGTGACCTTCGTTGGTATTCTCAAGGTCTGTGGTGACCCGTAGGAGAATCGAACTCCTGTTTTCGCCGTGAGAGGGCGATGTCTTAACCGCTTGACCAACGGGCCAC
>CADBUK010000161.1 GCA_902797915.1 Oscillospiraceae bacterium | reverse complement strand
TGTGGAAGTCAATCATCTTTGCGTAGTTCATTTTGTAAATATGGTCGCCCGAAAGGATAACAACGTATTCGGGGTTATATTTTTCAATAAACTGAATGTTCTGGTAAATTGCGTTTGCAGTGCCCTTATACCATTCAGCGCCGCCGATTGCCTCGTAAGGCGAAAGCACGTGAACGCCGCCGTTAAGTCTGTCCAAATCCCAGGGCTGTCCGTTGCCGAGGTAATCGTTAAGCTCAAGCGGCTGATATTGTGTTAAAACACCAACGGTGTAAATACCGCTGTTAACGCAGTTTGAAAGCGGGAAGTCAATAATTCTGTAATTACCGCCGTAAGGAACGGCAGGCTTAGCAATTTTCTTTGTCAGCACCCCGAGACGACTTCCCTGACCGCCTGCGAGGAGCATTGCAACAACATTTGTTTTATGTGCCATAAAACCCTCCTGATTATTCTTTATTTATTCACTTTTTTAAGGAATATTGCATTTAATCCGCCGAGCTTGACGCCTATGCTCTGGTTGAAGCCGTGCATGGGTTCGTTCTCGGTTTTGTACGTGCCTGAAAGCTTTGCTTTTGAACCGCCGTATTTCTGCAGGTTAGAATCAAAAACAACCTTGTAAGTGCCCTTTTCGGGAACGCCGATTCGGTATTCGCCGTGGCTGTTAGGCGTAAAGTTGAACAATGCGATTGTTTCCTCGCCGTTCTTGCCCATTCTGCGAAAGGCGATTGTGGAATTAGCGCTGTCATCGCTTGAAATCCAGCTGAAGCCTTCCCAGCTGTAGTCAATCTGCCAGAATTCAGGGTTATTTTTATAGAAGTTGTTAAGCTCTTTTGAGAAATCCTGCAGCTTCTTATGCTTTTCATAATCAAGCAGCATCCAGTCAAGCTCTTCCTTATAAGCCCATTCTTTAAACTGACCGAATTCCTGCCCCATAAACAGCAGCTTTTTGCCGGGGTGGGCAATCATATATGACAGGAACAGCCTCATACCGTCGAATTTCATATCGTATTCGCCGGGCATTTTGTTCAGCAAACTGCATTTGCCGTGAACAACTTCGTCGTGGCTTATAGGTAAAATAAAGTTTTCGGAAAAAGCGTAGAAGAAACTGAATGTAATGCAATTGTGGTTGCCTTTTCTGAACAGCGGGTCCATTGAGGTATACCTAAGCATATCGTTCATCCAGCCCATATTCCATTTAAAGTTAAAGCCGAGTCCGCCTATATCGGGCGGCATTGTAATCATCGGCCAAGCGGTTGACTCCTCGGCAATCATCATTGTTGACGGGTGTTCCTTGAACATTGCGCTATTCAGCACCTTGAAGAACTCAACAGCCTCAAGATGTTCGTTGCCGCCGTTTTTGTTGGCAACCCATTCGCCGTCCTTTCTGCCGTAGTCAAGGTACAGCATTGAGGCAACTGCGTCAACGCGAAGACCGTCAAAGTGGAATTTGTCAGCCCAGTACATTGCAGAGGAAATCAGGAAGCTTTTAACCTCGTTTCTGCCGTAGTCAAAAACTCTTGTGCCCCATTCCTTGTGCTCGCCCTTGCGCATATCGCTGTATTCGTAAAGCGGCTCGCCGTCAAATTCGTAAAGGCCGTAAGCGTCCTTGGGGAAGTGGGCGGGTACCCAGTCAAGAATAACGCCGATGTCTGCCTGATGGCAGCGGTCAATGAAATACATCAAATCCTCGGGAGTGCCGTATCTTGAGGTCGGGGCAAAGTAGCCTGTAACCTGATAGCCCCAGCTTCCGTCAAACGGGAATTCCATAATCGGCATCATTTCAATATGCGTGTAGCCCATATCCTTAACGTAAGGAATAAGCTCATCCGCCATTTCCCTGTAGGAAAGGAAATCGCCGTTTTCGTGGTGCTTCCACGAACCGAAATGAATTTCGTAGATGTTAACAGGGCATTCAAGGATGTTGCTTTTTGCACATTTGTCAGCCCATTTTTTGTCTTTCCATTTATAATTAGGAAGCTCGTAAACCTTTGACGCCGTTCCGGGTCTCGTTTCAGCGTGAACAGCATACGGGTCTGCTTTGTAAATTACCTCTCCGCGTTTTGTGCGGATTGCATATTTATAACAATCATAAATATGTACGTTGTCAATTATGCCTTCCCAGATACCGGGTGCTATCGGCAGCATATAGTTTGCGTCAGTATTCCAGCCGTTGAAGTCGCCTACGACGGAAATAGCCTCTGCGTGCGGTGCCCAGACCCTGAAGGCAAAAGTGTTTCCTTTAATCTTATGAACGCCGAAAAGCTCGTATGCCCGATAGTTTTCTCCCTTATTAAAAAGATAAATCGGGAATTCATATTCCTTGTTCATTTCGCCCAAATTATCATCTCCTTTTATGTAAGGGGTGTTGCCCGCTCTGAATTTAAGCGGGGCGGACGGCAGATTTGACGTCTTGTAAAAAGTTGAACAAAATGCCGTTTTTTCAAAACACCGTCCATTAACCCTATTATTCATTTTCATTGTATCATCTTGTGCTTTAATAATCAAGTGTTTTTTGTTTAGTTTGTTACAAAAATTATAAAAAATTTTTTAATAATTGTGCAAATTGCTACAAAACTACTAAATTTTTTGTGTATTTTAAATTAAAAGCTCTAAAAATTATAAACTTGAATAAAAATTTAGCCGCGATTTTTTAAAATTTTGTGCTTTATTTCAGCAGTTTAAATAAGTATTTCTATTGATTGCGCGCGTAAAAATATGTTATACTTATTCATAGTTTTATTAAAAGTTTTAGTATATAAGGCGAGGGGTGAGTGCGCTGAAGGATATTATTGTTGTTTATCCCGAAAGGGAAACGGCGTTGTCCATCCGCTCCCTTATTCAGAAAAACGGCTTTCACGTTTCGCATATCTGCTCGCACGGCTCAACCGCGCTTGAGCTTGCAGGTCTGCTTGACGGGCAGGGAATAATTATCTGCCCCTTTTTTATGAGCGATATGAACGCCGTGGATTTAGCGCAGAAACTGCCTTTCGGTTTTGACGTTGTGGCGCTTAGCAAAAACGGCGCGCAGCAGTATGCGGGCAATCTTATCTCGCTTCCCGTTCCGATAGATACGGCGGAGTTTTTGCAAACCCTTTCGGTTCTTTATTCAAGCAAGGCGGGCATTACGCACGCCTCAAAGAACGGCGGGGATTGTATTGCGGCTGCAAAGCAGGCGCTTATGACCGCAAACGGCTTTTCGGAAATGCAGGCGCACAAGTTTCTGCAGAAGGAAAGTATGAAAAGCGGCAAACCGATTTCGCTTCTTGCGGCTGAAATTCTGGAAAGCTTCGGAGGATTTGTATGATTTTTACTAAAATGCAGGGCTGCGGCAACGACTATGTTTACGTCAACGGCTTTAAGGAAAAAATTGCGGACGAAGCAGCAGCCGCCGTTAAGGTGTCGGACAGGCATTTCGGCGTCGGCGCTGACGGGCTGATAATCATTAAGCCCTCGCAGCTTGCGGATTTTGAAATGTGTATGTATAATGCGGACGGCTCCCGCGGCGCAATGTGCGGCAACGGAATTCGTTGCGTTGCAAAATATGTTTATGATAACGGCTTGACGGATAAAACCACTATCGCCATTGAGTCGATGGGCGCGGTCAAGTACATTGACGTTTCGGTTGACGGCGGCAAGGTAGTTTCGGCTAAGGTTGATATGGGCGCGCCGATTTTAAAGGCGGCGGATATTCCCGTTATCTGCAGCGCTGAAAAGGCTGTAAACCTGCCGCTTGAAATTGACGGCGTTGAGTATAAAATAACCTGCGTTTCAATGGGCAATCCGCACGCGGTTGTGTTTATTGATAAATCGCCGAGGGAAATTGAGCTTGAAAAAATCGGCAGGCTGTTTGAAAACAACCCGATTTTTCCCGACAGGGTAAACACTGAATTCATATTTGTTCAGGACAGAAAAAATCTTGAAATGCGCGTTTGGGAGCGCGGCTCGGGCGAAACGCTCGCCTGCGGCACGGGCGCTTGCGCCGCGGCAGTGGCGGCAATCCTTAATGGGCTTGCGGATAATGACGTAACCGTTCATCTCCTTGGCGGAGATTTACAGATAAGCTGGAGCGGCAGGGCGGAGGACAGCGTGTTTATGACAGGCCCCGCAACAACCGTTTTCAGCGGCGAAATTGAAATTTGATTATCGTTAGGAGGATAATTTTATGAGTATCAGAATTGCACTTATGGGCTACGGCAATCTTTCAAGAGGCGTTGAGTCCGCAATTAAACAGAATGAGGATTTGGAGCTGGTTGCGGTTTTTACCAGAAGAAATCCTGAGGGCGTTCAGGTTAAAACCGAGGGCGTTCCCGTAGTCAGCGCAGATGAAATTGAAGAATGGAAGGACAGGGTTGACGTGCTTGTTCTCGGCGGCGGCAGCGCAACTGATTTGCCTGTTCAGACGCCAAAGTATGCTTCAATGTTCAACGTTGTTGACAGCTTTGACACACACGCAAAAATTCCCGAGCATTTCAATAACGTTGACGCCGCTGCAAAGGCAAGCGGTAAGGTCGGCGTTATTTCAATCGGCTGGGACCCCGGTATGTTCTCTCTTCTGCGTATGGTTTCAACCGCAGTTCTGCCCGAGGGTAACAATTACACCTTCTGGGGCAAGGGCGTTAGTCAGGGCCATTCGGACGCAATCCGCAGAATTGAGGGCGTTGTTGACGCAAGGCAGTACACCATCCCCGTTGACAGCGCGGTAGAGTCTGTAAGAAACAGCGAAAACCCCACCTTTACCGCAAGACAGCAGCACACAAGAGAATGCTTCGTTGTAGCAGAGGAGGGCGCGGACCTTGCCCGCATTGAAAAGGAAATCGTTGAGATGCCGAACTACTTTGAACCGTACGACACTACAGTTCATTTTATCTCAATGGAGGAAATGAAGAAAAATCATTCTGGGCTTCCGCACGGCGGCTTTGTTATCAGAAGCGGTGTAACAGGCTTTGATAAGGAGCATAATCACATTATCGAGTATAATCTCAAGCTTGATTCAAACCCCGAGTTTACAGGCTCCGTTATTGCCGCTTACGCAAGGGCTGCTTACCGTCTTAATCAGGAGGGCACTTCGGGCTGTAAAACTATTTTTGATATTCCCGTTGCTTACCTTTCCTCACAGTCCGGCGAGGAGCTTCGCGCACATCTGTTATAATAACCGCTAAATAAGCGTTGCGGCTTAGCTTATTTTCGGATTATTACCGTTACCCTAATGTTATGAGGACAAGAATATGAAAGTAAATAAGAATTTTGCAGAGCTTAGCGAAAGCTATCTCTTTTCAACCGTTGCTAAAAAGCAGCGCGCGTATCAGGCGGCTCATCCCGATAAGGAGGTTATCCGCCTTTCAATCGGCGACGTAACAAAACCGCTGGCGCCCGCTGTTATTGAGGCAATGCACGCCGCGGTGGACGAAATGGCATGCGCCGAAAGCTTCAGGGGCTATCCGCCTGAGTACGGGTATGATTTCATTCTTGAGGCTATTCAGAAAAACGATTATCAAAGCAGGGGCATTGATATTGCAAAGGACGAAATTTTCCTTTCGGACGGCGCAAAGTCCGACTGCGGCAATATCGGCGATATTCTCAGCGCGGAAAACAAGGTTGCAATCTGCGACCCTGTTTACCCCGTGTATCTTGACACAAACGTTATGAACGGCGTAAAGGATATTGTTTACCTGCCCTGCACGGCTGAAAATAATTTTCTGCCGTCAATTCCGCAGGAGGCGCCCGACGTTATTTATCTCTGCTTCCCGAACAACCCGACGGGTATGAGCGCTACCCGCGAGCAGTTAAAGGCGTGGGTGGATTTTGCGCTTGCAAATAATTCGCTCATTCTGTTTGACTCCGCTTATGAGGCGTATATTACCGACGAAACGCCAAAGTCAATTTATGAAATTGAGGGCGCAAAAAAATGCGCCGTTGAATTCCGCTCGTTTTCAAAAACGGCGGGCTTTACGGGCGTTCGCTGCGGTTATACCGTTGTGCCAAAGGATTTGGTGTTTGACGGTATGAGCCTTAACGCAATGTGGGCGCGCAGGCAGGCAACAAAGTTTAACGGCGTCAGCTACATTACTCAGCGCGCTGCCGAGGCGGTTTACAGCGAGGGGGGCAGACGTCAGACTCAGGAAACGCTTGAATATTACAGGCGCAACGCCCGTGTTATTTTAAACACCTTGACCGAGGCGGGCTTTAAATGCTACGGCGGCGTTAATTCGCCGTATATCTGGCTTTCCGTTCCGCAGGGTATGACCTCGTGGGAATTCTTTGACGATTTGCTTGAAACCTGTCAGGTGGTTTGCACACCCGGCTCGGGCTTCGGAAAGAACGGCGAGGGCTATGTTCGCCTTACGGCGTTTAACACTTATGAAAAAACCATTGAGGCGGTTAACAGAATTAAAGCCGCCTATGGCAAATAAACAGTAAATTATTTTTTTGGAGGTTCAGAATATGACTAAAACCGAACAGCTTTATGAAGGCAAGGCAAAAAAGGTTTGGGCAACCGAAAACCCTGACATCGTAATTGTTGATTACAAGGACGACGCAACCGCGTTCAACGGTATCAAAAAGGGCACAATCGTAGGCAAGGGCGTTGTTAATAACAAGATGAGCAACTACCTTATGCAGATTTTGGAAAAGAACGGCGTGCCCACCCATTTTGTTGAGGAGCTTTCAGACCGCGAAACCGCAGTTAAAAGGGTTAAGATTGTTCCGCTTGAGGTTATTATCCGCAACCG
>CADBUK010000160.1 GCA_902797915.1 Oscillospiraceae bacterium | reverse complement strand
TGGGCAGATTCCCGAGCGGCCAAAGGGATCAGACTGTAAATCTGACGTCAACGACTTCGGTGGTTCGAATCCACCTCTGCCCACCAAAAACAGCGAACAGGCTTTTGTCTGTTCGTTGTTTTTCTTTGTAGTGGATTCGAAACGAGGTTCCGAATTTTAAAGCCGCAGGCTGAAAAAATTCGGGAGAACAGTCCGGTGGACTGTTCGATAACAAGAGGAGAATCCACCTCTGCCCACCAGAGTTGAGGAATCCGAAATTTGCTATCAGTAATGAAGCAATCGGGTTCCTTTTCTTTATAGGTCAAAGCAATTAGGGCAGAGGTTCTCATCCCTCTGCCCATTTTTTAACTGTCGGTTTCTTCTTGGTTATTAAAGAATTCTTCAACTGTAGGAAAGATTATTTCAGCCAGAGAACGCATTATGTTATTCGGCGGCATTTCCTCAATTTTCAAATCTTTAATGGATTACCTTGACAAAAATGCGCAGAACTACGTTGATATGAGCGATAAGGACGTTCGCAAAATCATTGCGCTTTCAACCTGCGCAGATGTTACCACAAACGGACGCGCTGTTCTGTTTTGTACCGTGGTTCCGCGTTTGAATCCCGTCGATGTTGACAATCCCCCGCAGGAAAGCGGCGGAAATGTCGGCACGGAAGGCCATGTTGTTGCGGCAAAGAACTGGGCTCTGTTAAATCTGGTTTGCGTAATATTTACGGTAATAACTCTTATTCCGCTTTTATTTACACGCAAAAAATACGGGCAGTACAGGGTTGCCAAAAAGCTGATAAATAAATATGAAAGCTATGTTGGTATGGACTTTGTTGTCGATAGGTTAAAACGGTTCATCAAAAGGTTCTTTATCGGCCTGGTGCTTGAAATCATTGTGGTTATTATCTCAATTGTTGTTTTCATCTGCACTGAGGATATGACAACGCCTTTTGTTATCCGCGATGAATGGACGGGCTTAATGGTGCTAATCTTTGCGGCAGCACTGTTGATTGACGTTATATGCTTCAGGTACCGCGGAGAAAGACTTACGGACGATGATAAGGATATAGAATAATACACTGTCAGTCTGTAAAACAATGGTTGTAATAATAATTTGCGTTTGATATAATATATACAAATCTATTTTTCGGAGGAAATGTTATGTTGTATCCAAAAATCGGTATTAGACCCGTAATTGACGGCCGCTGGGGCGGCGTCAGGGAAAGCCTTGAAAATCAGACTATGGGAATGGCTGCAGCCGCAAAGGAGCTTATTGAAAGCACCCTGCGTTATCCCGACGGCACTCCTGTTCAGTGCGTTATCAGCGAAACCACCATCGGCGGCGGCGCTGAGGCCGCAAAATGTGCGGAGCAGTTTTCAAAGGAAAACGTTGTTGCAACCCTTTCCGTAACGCCTTGCTGGTGCTACGGCAGCGAAACCTTTGATATGGACCCGCAGACTATTAAGGCTGTATGGGGCTTTAACGGCACGGAGCGTCCGGGTGCAGTTTACCTTGCCGCTGTTATGGCTGCTTATGCTCAGAAGGGGCTGCCCGCGTTCTCAATTTACGGCAAGGATGTTCAGGATATTACAGACACTGAAATCCCCGACGACGTTGCGCAGAAGATTTTGCGCTTTGCACGCTGTGCCGTAAGCGTCGGCTGGATGAAAAATAAGGCTTACGTTAATTTCGGCGGCGTTGCAATGGGTATTGCAGGCAGCTATTGTAATGCCGATATGTTCCAAAAATATTTCGGCATCCGCGCGGAGTGGGTTGATATGACCGAAATTATCCGCAGAATAACTCTTGAAATTTACGATAAGGACGAATATGAAAAGGCGCTTGCCTGGGTTAAGGCAAACTGCAAGGAGGGCTTTGACTGCAACGCAGGCAAAAACCTGCCCGAAATCATTACAAAATCAAAGGTTGTTGAGCCTGATAAGGACTGGGAATTCATTACCAAGATGACTATGGTAATGCGCGACATTCTTTACGGCAACAAAAAGCTGGACGAAATGGGCTGGCACGAGGAAGCGCTTGGCAAGAACGCGTTTGCGGGCGGTTTTCAGGGTCAGCGTCAGTGGACCGACTGGCTGCCTAATGCTGACTTTACAGAGGCTATTATGGCAAGCTCTTTTGACTGGAACGGCAAAAAGGCGCCCACTCCTTTCGCAACTGAAAACGACACGCTTAACTGCGTTGCTATGATGCTCGGCACGCTTGTTACAAACACTGCGCCCTGCTTCCACGACGTGCGCACTTACTGGAGCCCCGAGGCTTGCGAGCGCGTTACGGGCGTTAAGCCCGAGGGCGTTGCGGCAAACGGATTTATCCATCTTATCAATTCGGGCGCAACCGCGCTTGACGGCAGCGGCGCTTCAAAGAACGCCGAGGGCAAGGGCTGTATGAAGCCGTTCTGGGATATGACCGATGAGGACATTAAGGCTTGCCTTGACGCAACCGACTGGTGCAGAGCGAATTATGAGTATTTCAGAGGCGGCGGCTTCTCAAGCCATTTCCGCTGCCACGCAGAAATGCCCGTTACAATGCTTCGCGTTAACGTTATCGAGGGTATCGGCCCCGTGCTTCAGCTTGCTGAGGGCTACACCGCCGACCTGCCTGACGAAATTCATAACGTTATTGATAAGCGCACTGACCCCACTTGGCCTACAACCTGGTTCGTTCCGAACCTTACGGGCAAGGGCGCGTTTAAGGACGTTTACAGCGTTATGGCTAACTGGGGCGCAAACCACGGCGTAACCGTTTACGGCCACGTTGGCGCAGAGCTTATTACTCTTGCTTCAATGCTGCGTATTCCCGTAAATATGCACAATGTTGATGAGAGCAGAATTTTCCGCCCGCACTCCTGGGCGGCGTTCGGCACGGAGGATACTCAGTCCGCCGATTACCGCGCCTGCGCAACCTACGGACCTATGTATAAATAAGGCAAAACAAAAAGACTGCATTTTGAAATGCAGTCTTTTTTTATGCTTGTGTTATTTAATTTCAAGCGATTTTACCATTTCGTCAAAATCGTATTCGGGCGTTTTGTCCGAGCCTAAATTTGTCTGAATTTCAATTCCGTAAAGCTCGCTTGTCGGCGTTGCAAGCTCAATGAAATAACGCTTGTAAAAGTTCTTGCCGTCGGTATAAACAGCGGTCTGCGCCGTGTTTTCGCCAAGCTGCAGCTGGCTGTAATAAACGTTTTTCAGCTTGTCGTTATTCTCAAGCGCGTTAAAGCTGTCGCGGCGTGCGCCGAGCTCGCTTTCGTCAAGCCCCTTGGCGTAAAGGTAAGCATTGCCGTCCTTGCTTGAAATCTGCGCCAAATCCTCGTCGTAGGTATAGTCCGCAGTGTTGTAGGTAACGTATATCTCTGCCTTTGAAATCTTAGCGCTTACCGTTGCAGGCTCGGTTGAAGCCTCTGCGGCGGTGGTGCTTTCGTCGTTATTCTTCTGATTTTTTGAGCAGCTTGAAAGCGCGAACGCGCTGCCCGCAACTATCAACACGGTTAAAGCTAAAGCAATAATTCTTTTCATACCATTCTCCTTAAATTCTGATTACACACATTATAGCACAAGCGTTTATATCTTGCAAACAAAAAATCAGACTGTATTGCTACAGCCTGATTTTTTCTGTTATGCCTTTTTATCAAGCGCGGCTTTGATGAAGCCTTTGAAAAGGGGATGCGGCTTGTTCGGCCTGCTCTTGAATTCGGGGTGGTACTGAACGCCTATGTAAAAATCCCTGTCCGTCAGCTCAACGGTTTCAACCAGTCTGTTGTCGGGGGAAAGTCCGCTCAGCGTCAAGCCCTTTTTCTGCAGCAGCTCGCGGTAGTCGTTGTTAAACTCGTAGCGGTGGCGGTGGCGCTCGCTTATGCCCTTTGTGCCGTATAACGAACGGATAACCGTGCCCTTCTGTAAAACGCAGGGGTATGCGCCAAGACGCAGCGTTCCGCCCTTGTCAATATCCTCGTACTGACCGGGCATAAAGTCAATAACCTTGTGCCTGCAGGTTTCGTTAAACTCGCCCGAATCCGCGTCGGCAAGCCCTGCAACGTCTCTTGCGTATTCAATAACCGCAATTTGCATTCCAAGGCAGATTCCGAAGTAGGACACATCGTTTTCCCTCGCGTATTTTGCGGCGGCAATCATACCCTCAATGCCCCTGCTGCCGAAGCCGCCGGGGACGATAATGCCGTCAAGCCCCGCAAGGATTTCGGGCGCGGTTTCGTTTGTAATCGTTTCGGAATCAATCCAGCGGATTTTAACCTTTGCGTCGTGGTAATAGCCCGCGTGCCTAAGCGCCTCCGCAACCGAAAGGTAAGCGTCGTGCAGCTCAACGTATTTGCCCACGAGCCCTATGCATACCTCCTTGCGCTCCGCCTTGATTTTTTCAACAAGCGCAGTCCATTCCGCCAAATCGGGCTCGGCTGCTTTTATGTTGAGCTCGCGGCACACGATTTCGGAAAAGTTTGATTTTTCCAGCATCAGCGGCGCTTCGTAAAGGTTCGGCAGCGTAATGTTTTCAATTACGCAGTCGGGCTTAACGTTGCAGAAAAGCGAGATTTTGTGGAAGATTGCTTCCTCGAGCGGTCTGTCGCACCTCAGTACGATTATGTTCGGGTTAACGCCCATACCCTGCAGCTCTTTAACGGAGTGCTGGGTGGGCTTTGTTTTATGCTCGTCAGAGCCGCTTAAAAACGGAACGAGCGTAACGTGGATAAACAGGCTGTTTTCCCTGCCTACCTCAAGCGAAATCTGGCGCACAGCCTCAATAAACGGCTGGCTTTCAATGTCGCCGATAGTTCCGCCGATTTCGGTAATAACCACGTCGGCGTCCGTCTTTTTGCCCACGGAATATACAAATTCCTTGATTTCATTTGTGATGTGGGGAATAACCTGAACGGTTGAGCCAAGGTATTCTCCGCGGCGCTCCTTGTTAAGCACGTTCCAGTAAACCTTGCCTGTTGTAAGGTTTGAGTATTTGTTAAGGTTTTCGTCAATAAATCTTTCGTAATGTCCGAGGTCAAGGTCGGTTTCGGCGCCGTCCTCGGTAACGTAAACCTCGCCGTGCTGGAAGGGGCTCATCGTGCCGGGGTCAACGTTAATGTACGGGTCAAGCTTCTGCGCCGCAACCTTTAAGCCGCGCGCCTTTAAAAGTCTGCCGAGCGAAGCAGCAGTAATGCCCTTGCCGAGCCCCGATACTACGCCGCCTGTTACAAAAATATATTTAGTCATTACAATCACCTCTGCTTACAAAGTCAAAAGCGCTCTTTGCCGAAGAAGCGGTCAAAGAACGCCTTTGCCTATATATTTTGAAGTTTGTTATAGGTAAGAGAATATATATAAACGTTTGTTATAGATTAATTAAACTACGCCCTGAGCAATCATTGCATCCGCAACCTTTTCAAAGCCTGCAATGTTTGCTCCTGCAACATAATTGCCCTCAAGATTATACTTCTTTGCCGCTTCGTC
>CADBUK010000159.1 GCA_902797915.1 Oscillospiraceae bacterium | reverse complement strand
CAGCGGTGTGGGCTATTCCGTTTTTGATACGTACGCCTGGTATTCAATCAGCGATACGGCTTTGTGGCGCAAAATGCTTCGTGTGGTTTTTGATAATGTAACAGCAGGTAATCCCGTATATTTCCACTGTGCCTCAGGTGCGGACCGCACGGGCACTCTTGCCTGTGTTATTGAAGCTCTGCTCGGTATGAGCCAAAGCGATATTGACAAGGAATATGAACTTACCTGTTTTTGCACGGGAACGGATACGGCTGCAAACGCAAGGCGCCGCAATGAAGCGGAATGGCAGAGTTTGATAACCGCAATCAACGAAAAAACAGGCTCAACCTTCCGCGACAAAGCGGTTAATTTCTGTGCCGAACTCGGTTTCACAGCAGATGAGATTAACGCCTTTCGCGCGGCAATGATTAACGGCACGCCGCAAACGGTTACACCGGCGATAAGCAATTATAATGTCAGCAAAACGCTTATAAATGTTATCTGCAGTAACAATGCCGTTTCCGCAACGCAATATCAGCCTTTTGAGGCAAATCTATTGCCGAACGACGGGTATGTTATTAATTCCGTAACGGTAACAATGGGCGGAGTTAACATAACTTCACAGGCGTTCAGCGGAACGAAAACTGTTTTAAACAGAAAAATATCATATGTTTTAACTAATTGTACGTCAACAGTTAACAGGAAGACCGTAATAGACGGTCAGATGTATTACACGGAAATAGTTGCTGCAAATGGCTATACACTTGAAAATGCAACTGTATCTATTACAATGGGGGGTGTTAATGTGAGCACATATTATTCAAACGGAAAAATTGAAATTCCGAGGGTTACCGGTGATATTGTAATCACCGTTTCCGCAGTTGAGCAGGCGCAGGGGAACCTGCTTACGATGAACGATGGGCATATCAATAACCGATTAAGCTCATCAGGCGGCGGAATAGCAAGCAGTGTTGCAAACGGTTATTTTGTGTCGGATTATTTTTCTTTCAATTATGCGTCAGCAACGGGTATCAGAATTGAAAACGGCGCACTGCATATTGGCAATCTTGGAAGCCTCAGCGCTTACGGACAATGCGCTTTTGCATTGTATGGAGACAAACCGAGCGCAGGCAGCGAACCCGCATTCATCGGCTGGTGGTATATTTCAAGAACTTCAAACGCAAACTGCATTCTGTTTTCTGCCGATAATAATGATTTGGTGTGCAGCGATATTGCAACCAATATCGGAACTCCTGTTGCCGGAACAGCACCGTCGGATTTCAATTCGGTAAAATACATTCGCGTATGCCTTGCGCTTAATAATGCCTCAAGCGCAATCGGCTCCACTTTTGATGTAACGGGCAGCAATCTTGCGATTTACGCGGAATAAAATTTTTAATTGATTTTTCCTTTTAATAGTTATATAATGCTTAAAGATTATTATAATTATAATCGGCAGTTTGCCGATATATTTAAACTTTTGCCCGTTAGTATTTTAAAGGGGAAATCAAAATGTTTGTTGATATAGCTAAAATTAAAATTAAAGCGGGGGACGGCGGCGCAGGCGCTGTTGCCTTCCACCGTGAAAAATATGTTGCTTCGGGCGGGCCTGACGGCGGCGACGGCGGCAGGGGAGGCGACGTCATCTTTGTTGTTGACGACAATCTGGCTACGCTTGCCGATTTCCGCTACAAGCGCAAATATACCGCAAAGAACGGGCTTCCCGGCGGCGGCAACCGTATGCACGGCAAGAACGGCGAAAGCCTTGAAATCCGCGTGCCGAGGGGCACAATTATCCGCGAGCTTAACAGCGGCGCGGTTATGGCGGATATGAGTAAAACGGAGCGTTTTGTAGCCGCAAAGGGCGGCAAGGGCGGCTGGGGCAACCAGCATTTTGCAACGCCCACAAGGCAGGTGCCCCGTTTTGCAAAACCCGGTATTCCCGGCGAGGAATGGGAGGTCAGCCTTGAGCTGAAGCTGCTTGCTGACGTCGGGCTTCTCGGTTATCCGTCTGTTGGCAAATCAAGCCTTATTTCCGTCGTTTCGCAGGCAAAGCCCAAAATCGGCGATTATCATTTTACAACTCTTGTGCCAAATCTCGGCGTGGTTTATATGGGCGAGGGCAATTCCTTTGTTATTGCCGATATTCCCGGTCTAATCGAAGGCGCAAGCGAGGGCATAGGGCTCGGGCACGAGTTCTTAAAGCACGTTGAACGCTGCCGTCTTTTAGTGCATATTGTTGATGTCAGCGGCCACGAGGGCAGGGACCCGAAGGAAGACTTTGCCCGTATTAATGAGGAGCTTGTTAAGTTTAATCCCGAGCTTGCAAAGCAGCCCCAGATTGTTGCGGGCAATAAGATTGATATGGCGGAGCCCGAGCAGATTGAGGCTTTCAAAAGCTGGGTTGAGGCTCAGGGCTATGAGTATTATTCCATCTGCGCGCCGATTATGGAGGGTACGCAGGAGCTTATGAACGCGGTCTGGAACAAGCTGCAGACCTTACCGCCTATTAAGGAGTATGAGGCGGAGGAAATTCCGCCCGAAATGCTGATTAAGGACAACGAGGGCTTTACCATTACCGAGCCCGAGGAGGGCTATTTCATCGTTGAGGCGGCGTGGTTTCCGAGGGTGCTGCGCGGTATTGATATTGAGGATTACGAAAGCCTGCAGTATATGCAGCGCGTGCTTGAAAAAAGCGGCGTTTATGACGCTCTGCGCGAGCGCGGAATAAAAGAGGGAGATACGGTTTCAATTTACGATATTGAATTTGAATACGTGCCGTAATATGTTATGAGATTTACAGACTGTGAAGTTAATCCGCGTGAATTAAGCCCGCTTAACCTTGCCTTTGTAGGCGACTGCGTTTACGAAATGCTTGTGCGGGAAAGCCTTGTGTGCGCCGCAAACCGCCCTGTTAACGATTTGCACAGGGAAAGCGTAAAATACGTTTCAGCCGCCGCGCAGACGGAGGCTTTCGGAAAAATAGAAGCTTCGCTTACCGAGGAAGAGCTTGCCGTTTTCAAGCGCGGCAGGAACGCCAAGGTCGGCCATTCCCCTAAAAGCGCAACCGAAGCGCAGTACCATACTGCGACGGGGCTTGAGGCGCTGTTCGGCTGGCTTTATTTAACGGAACAGCCGCAGCGGATAAAGGAATTATTTGCAATTGTCAACAATTAAAAAAACACCCGAGGAAATAACCTCGGGTGTTTTTGTTTGGCTTAGGTTACATACAGGTATAACCGCCGTCAACGGCAAGGTTTACGCCCGTAACGTAGGTTGAGGTGGGAGCGGCAAAGAACAGTGCGGCTGAATCAAGCTCGCCCTCCTCGCCGTAACGCTCCATAGGAATCATTGTTTTAGCGTTCTGCTGGAAGAAATCGCTGTTAAGCGTATCCCTTGTTAAATCGGTGTAGAAATAACCGGGGCAGATTGAATTAACAGTGATGTTGTACTTGCCCCACTCTGCTGCAAGCGCGCGGGTAAGGTTAACTACGCCGCCCTTTGCTGCGTGGTAAGGAGCAGAGCCTGCAATCTTGTTACCAACAAGGCCGTACATTGAAGCGATGTTAATAACTCTGCCGTACTTTGCGGGAATCATTGCCTGCTTGGCAACTGCGCGTGCAACTCTGAAAGAGCCGAAAAGGTCAATATTGCACT
>CADBUK010000158.1 GCA_902797915.1 Oscillospiraceae bacterium | reverse complement strand
CATAACAAAACCTCCTATAGTAGTTTCTTTCATTCTACCATAGGAGGTGCTGTTTTTTCTATTGTCTACTTTTTACGGACTTGTTCAAGCTCCGAACGCTGTTTTAATTTTATCTGAATTTCAGCCTGAGAGCAAGAGTTAATACGTTCTTTGCGGTGCGCTCAAGCTCCGCACGGGTTATGCCGCCCTCCTCGCCGAGAGTCGGCAGCAGGGTGCCGTCGGAAACGTATCTTTTTGCGGTGTGGGTTCCGCCCGGCATAAGCACGTCAACCTGCGAGCGAACACGGTAAGCGTTGTCCTTGATTTTCGGGAACTCGGGGCTTGCGGATTTCTGCATCCACCAGTCCGTCATAACGCAGCCGTCGTAGCCCCATTCGCCGCGGAGCACGGTTGTAACAAGGTCGTAGTTATAATGGCTCCATACGCCGTTAATCTTGTTATAGCTCGTCATAATGTTAAGCGGCTTGCCTTCCTTAACGGCAATTTCAAAGCCCCTGAGGTAGATTTCACGCAGCGCCCTCTGCGAAATGCGGGTGTCCGTTTTTGTTCTGTGCGCCTCCTGATTATTGCAGGCAAAATGCTTAGGGCAGGCGGAAGCGCCCGCGCTCTGCGCGCCTCTGATGTAAGCGGCGCCCATTTTGCCTGACAGCAGCGGGTCTTCGGAGAAATACTCAAAGTTCCTGCCGCACAATACGTTTCTGTGAATATTCATACCGGGTGCAAGCAGAACGTCGCTGCCCACTGCAACAAGCTCTCTGCCCGTAACGGTGGTAAGCGCTTCAACAAGCTCGCAGTTAAAGGTTGCTGCAAGCGCAGTGCCGCAGGGCATAAGCGAGGTGTATTGCTTAATACGGATTCCTGCGGGGCCGTCGGTTGTGATAATCGGCGGAACGCCCTTTTCCTGCAGTGAGGGGATAATGCCGCAGTATGCGCCTGCGTTGCCCTCAACGCCGAATTTGCTGTCCATCATACCCTGACCGCGCGTCAGCGCCTCAAGCTCTTTTTCGTCAAGCTGGCTGATGAATTCGTCAAGCGTAATTTTGCCCTCGGCAACCTCGCTGAATTGGTGACCCTCATCGCCCTTAAAGCCGATTTCCTCGGGAAGATTTTCAATAATTCTGTCTTTAAGATACGGCTCGTCTGCCTCAACAACCTCGTAATCGGGCATAAGCCTGCCGTTTTCCTCAACAACGGTTAAGCGTTCAAATCCGTTCTTAACTCCGCACACCACGTCAAGCTGTTCAATAACGGTGTATTCAAGCCACGCGTTACCCGCAAGCGTGTCGGTGCGAACGCTGTTGCCTGCGTAAAAGCGGTATTCGCCCTCCTCAAGCACATAGGCAAATTTGCTGCCCGTTTTTCCCGTGTCGTCAAACGAAGCAATGTCGTAAAGCGAGCAGGTAAGCGTAAGCTCCTCGCTCTCCTTGGGCGCAAGCTCCTTTGTTTTTGCAAATGCAACAAGGCTCATCTTCGCCTTTTTCAGTTCTCCCTGCGGGGCGCTGAGGTAAAGCTGAACAACCTCCTTACCGCTGCATTTACCCGTATTTTTCACCTTGATTATAAACTCAAAGCCGTCGTCGGTCTGTGTAAACTTTTTCGGTTTGATTTCAAATTCGGTATAGCTTAAACCGAAGCCGAAGGGGAAGAGCGCTTTTTCGGGGCAGAAGGTTTCAAAATAGCGGTAGCCTACAAAAATATCCTCTTTGTAATTGTTGAAATCCTTGCCGCCGAAGTCAGCGGAGGAGGGGTAATCCTCGTAATTTCTTGCAATCTCGCAGGGCAGTTTGCCGCTTGGGCTTACCTTGCCGCACAGCACGTTTGCAAGCGCGTTTCCGCTTTCCATTCCGCACTGCCAGGCGCTTACTATTGCGGAAATTCTGTCGGCGTATTTCTCCGTCCACTTCATATCAATAATGTTGCCGCAGTTCATAATAACTGCAACGCGGCTGAAATGCGCGGTAACGAGGTTAAGCAAATCCAGCTCGGTTTGGGTCAGGTAATAGCTGCCCTCTTTAAGAATGTTTTCCCTGTCCTCGCCCGCGGCTCTGCCGATAACAACAAGCGCCAAATCGCTTTCCTTTGCGGCGGCTTCAACGCTGCCTACGGAAATTTCCATTTCAGGATAATTCATCGGCCAGTGACCCCATATTCCGTGGCTTACGGGGTTTGCCTTGCACCATTCGGCGTATTCCTCAACAAGCGGAGCGTAAAGTTTAACGCCGTTGTTATTAAGTCCGTCAATCAGGCTGATATTATACGGCGCGTGAACGTCGCCACCGCTGCCGTAGCCCACGTAAAACCAGTCGTGCTGGCAGCGGCCGAAAACGGCAACGGTTTCATCTGCCTTAACGGGCAGAATATTATTGTCGTTTTTCAGCAGCACAATGCTTTCCTCGGACGCGGCGCGCGCCTTTTCGGGCATATCCTCAAAGATTACCTTTTCGCCCTTTGCGGTGTTTTCAAGCTGCATAACGGCGCTAAGCTCAAGTACCTCGCCAACCTTTGTTACGGCTTTTTCAACAACATTTTCTAAACTCATAATACTAATTTACCTTTGTTTTTATTTCTTTTCAGCCTTGCGTGCGGCAAGCTCTGCCTCTTCCTCAGCCTTCTTTGCTGCTGCAGCGGCTTCCTTTTCCTTTTCTTCTTCCTCAGCCTTTAACTTAGCCTCGTCGTAAAGCGCGGCAATCTCGTCAAAGTGGCTGTAGTTTTCCTGCTGAGTAAGCAGCTTCTTTGCGTCGTTATACGGCTTTGCGGCTCTGCCGAATTTTGCAAATTCGTCCATAAGCACCTTTGCCTCTTTCTGAACCTGCTTTTTCTCTGCCTGCAATTCCTTTGCCTTTGCTTTTTCACCTGCGGAAACAAGTTCAAAGATTTGCTCGTCAAGCTCATCCTCTCTGTCAAACAGCGCGGTAAGAGCCGCCATATCGGGTTCTTTAAACTCATTTATTGTGCCGTAATACTTGTCAAATGCTTTCTTGGCAGAGATGTTTTTCTTTGCAAATTCAATCTTGAATTTACGAAGCTCTTTTTCATCCTCGTTGCTCTTGGGCATTGCCTTTGCGGCTTTAAGCTCTTTTCTTGCGGTTGCAAGGTCAATGTTTCTGATATGGTCAAGTCCTGCGTCAAATACGCCCTGGCTTACTTCAATCTGATGCTTGTAAAGCTCGGTGTTAAACTTGTCAAGCTCTTTGCATACAAATTGAGATATTTCAATTTCCTCGTTATATTCAAGGTCTGCGCGGTATTGTTTTCTGTTGCTTTTATCAGGAGTTTTCGGCTCGGTAACAGCCATTTCCTTAGCATTGTTAACAAGGTCAATTGCTTCAACAAGCTGGCTGTTTTTAAGAGCGCCGTTTGCAAAGTCCTCAAACATTGCCCTTACCTGAAGCACGCGGATAATGCTCTTCTGCTTCTTTTCGTTAAAGTCGTAGAAGAAATAGGGAACAACATTCATAAACGCGCCGATTGCAGACATAATGATAAGCGCGGGCAGGAAACGGTATAATAATCCCTGCTGACCGGTTGTGATATCAAGGATATCAAAGGGCTTTTCATAACCGTTGCCCTCAAAGATACCGAACTTCTCCTGAACAGCGGGAAGCACGATTGAGGTTGCAAGGGTTACGGTGTTACCGATAGTTGCAACAGCGGCAAACATACCGTCAATTCTTTCGCCTGAGCGGTATTGCTGGTAGTCGCGTATATCTGCCTGAATTGCAGGGGTTGTAATCTGCTCAACAGAGCTGAAAAGATAGTTCATCCAAACACAGCCAACAAGCCACCAGAAGCTTTTAACGTTGATTATCATAAGCAGAATGCAAACAACGTTCATAAGGTTAACTGTTATAAGTACTGCCTTTTTGCCGAAGCGTTTAACAAAAAACGGCGCGAAAAGCATACCCCAAAGGGAAGCGTTGCCAATAAGGGTCCAGGCAAGCGCATACTGTTTTCCGTCTGCGGTATGACCGTAGCTCTGAGAGAAAAGCAGAATATTCTGATATGCAAGTTCAAGAAATCCGAGCCAGCCTGCAAGCGCAATAATCCAGAAATACTTGTTTTTGGCAACTTCTTTAAGAGCGTCCATAAATCTAATCTGGATTGTATGGGTTTTTGCCTGAACGATTTTTTCCTTTGTGTTTGCAAAAACAACTATTGTAAGCCCGATACCGATAACCGCGTAAATCGGATATGTAATGCGGTAAACGATAAGATTTGTTTGGTCGTTATTTGCAAATACTTCCGCAACAATCGGGTTAACAATATTCATAATAGACGGCGCAAGAGAATAAACAACCGCCTTTATTGAAAGAACGTTGGTTCTTTCCTGTGTGTTTGGTGAAAGAACATGAATAAGGTTTTCGTATGCGTCTCTGAAAAAGTTGAAGAAGAAATGCAAAGCAAGGTTGCAAAGGAAAACAACTGCAACTTTTATCCAGTAGCCCTTTTCGTAATTAAAGATTTTGCCGGGAAACAGGTTGTACATCGTTTCATACGGGAACCAGACATATATGAGCGCAATAAGCGTTGTCGGAATTCCCATTGAAATCAGATACGGTCGGTATTTTCCGCCTTTTCCGCGAGTGTTGTCAACCATATTTGCTCTGATTGCCGTCAGCGGAATGTTGAGCAGGGTTGCAATGAGATAGATGATATAGGAGTGTTTCGGTCCGACTCCGATTGCATTGCTGACAATAATATTGGTTGTGCTGACAATAAGCGTTGAGCCGAGTTGAATGATGAAATATGCGCCAATTCCGCCGAAAGCATAGGAAATAACTTCTTTGAAAGGCATATATTTGCCAAT
>CADBUK010000157.1 GCA_902797915.1 Oscillospiraceae bacterium | reverse complement strand
CAGCAGCCTGCTTATCAGCCCCCTGTTCAGCAGCAGAGCTATCAGCAGATGCCGCAGCAGCCCGTTCAGCAGCAGGGCTACTATCCGCCCGCACAGCAAAATCAGTTCGGCGCACAGGGCGCAGGTCAGTACCAAAGCGTTATGACCGCTCAGCCGCCGAAGAAATCAAAGGGTAAAACAATCGGCATTATCATCGGCGTTGTTGTAGTTGTTTTGGTTATTATTATCGCTATTGCGGGCAGCAGCTCCGACCAAAAGAAGATTATCGGCACGTGGGAAGGCGGAATTGATTTCAGCGATTTCTATGCAAACAGCTTCTTCAGTGAAGACGATTATGAATTTTTAAATCAATATGCGGACGACCCGACCTACGATATGTTCTTTGAATATCAGTTCATTTTTAATGATGACGGCAGCTGCTATGTAAATATCACTCAGGATTCGTATGATATTTTTATGGACAGTTATGTTGATTTATACAGGCAAACTTATATTAACTATTCCCGCCAGACCTATCCTGAGGCAACCGAGTCTATGTCTGACGATGAGGTTCTTGAAGCCCTGAGCTTCAGTGATGTTGAAAAAGACCTCCGTGAAGACCCTGATTTGCAGATTGACGCGCTCAACGATTTTTCCGACTTTGCAACCTATACTATTGAAGACGGCGTTATTACTTTCTATGATGCGGATTCATATTATTACGAAGCCGATTATGAAATCACGGGCGATTTTATGACGATTTCTTTCAACGAGGTTGAAAACCCCGAAATGTACGATTATTTCCAGAACATCGGGCTTGTTAAGCTTGATACAGTAGGTTAAGATTTACCACTGATTCTGTATTCCGCATTCCGAATTCCTAATTAAAAAGCTGCTTCCAAATCGGAAGCAGCTTTTTTCAGCCCTGATATGTCGGGGCGGTTTTCGGAGCCTTGCCCTTGATTACCTTGTGGTAATAATCGTAGGTCATCGGCGTATCGTCGCTCAGCACGTCGCAGTCCGTAACCTCGCCCAGAAAGATTGTGTGCGTTGAGGTTTCAACGCTGTCAATTACCTTGCAGGTAATGTAGCTCATTGCGTCGGGCAGTACGGGCAGCATTTCTTTTATCAGCGGTTCAATGCCGTCAAATTTGTTAAAATCCCTGCCGCTCCTGAAGCCGAAGGTGCCTATAAGCAACGGCTTAACCTTTTCGCCGAGGATGTTAATTGCAAAAACGCCCTTGTCCTTAATACATTCGTTTGTGTAATTATCGCGGTTAATTGAAACCGCAATCACCGCGGGGTCAGAGGTTATCTGCATTGCGGAGTTAGCGGTGCAACCCGTCGGCTTGCCGTCGCCCCAGGTGGTAACAATGTAAACCCCGTAGCTTAAATTAAAAATTGCCTGTTTGTTCATATTATCAGTCCTTTCAGAAAAGGCACGGCAAAACGCCGTGCCTTTGATGTTTTTAACCGAAGTATCTTTCAAGTAATCCTTTGAAAGCCTTACCATGTCGTCAGAACAAACTTCGTGATTGAAATACATTGCTTTTGCAATGTATAAAAAATCACTCCGATTGTTCTTCCTCTCAAATCAAAATTTCGCTTCGCTGCTTTTTGATTTGTATCTGTAAAAAGCAAGACACTGCGAACGTAATGTCAAAAAGATATTTGTAATTTAACCGAAGTATCTTTCAAGTAAGCCTTTGAAAGCCTTACCGTGTCTTGCTTCGTCGCGTGCCATTTCGTGAACGCTGTCGTGGATAGCGTCAAGGCCAAGCTCCTTAGCCTTCTTTGCAAGAGCGGTTTTGCCTGCGGTTGCGCCGTTTTCTGCGGCAACGCGCATTTCAAGGTTCTTCTTGGTGCTGTCTGTTACAACCTCGCCGAGCATTTCCGCAAAGCGTGCTGCGTGGTCAGCCTCCTCAAAAGCGGCCTTTTCCCAGTACAAACCGATTTCGGGATAGCCTTCTCTGAAAGCAACTCTGCTCATTGCAAGGTACATACCAACCTCGCTGCATTCGCCGTTAAAGTTGTCGCGGAGACCCTGAACGATTTCCTCGTCAACGCCGTCGATAATGCCTACGATATGCTCTGCAGCCCAGGTCATATCTGCGTTGGTATCTCTCTCCTCCATCTTGGCGCCGCAAATCGGGCACTTTTCGATGGGTTCGTCACTCTCGTAGCCACATACGGGGCAATAATATTTCTTCTGCATAATTCTGACTCCTTAAAATAAAAAATTTGTATTTCTACATTTTGATTATATCCGCAAATGAATAAGTTGTCAATTAAAATAGATTGACTTGCAGTTATAAATTTGTTATCTTAATAAAAAAGAATTATGTGTTTTATCTTTTTTTGAAAAGGGGAATGTGTATGATAAAAGTTAACTGGGCTAAAATCAAACCTTTTGAAAAGAAACCCTTTGCGCTTTCTGCAATGGCGGTGCTTGCCGCTGTGTGCCTTGCAGGCATTATTATCGGCGCGGTGCGTAAGCCCGAGCTCGCTTCGTTAAGATTTTTTTCCGTGGCGTTCGTAATGCTTGCCCTTGCGTTTAACCTTCGCATAGAGTCAAGAATGCTGCAAACCTATCTTCTTATGGCAGTGCTTGGCGCGGGCTTTATGTTTGCGGCGCTTCTTCCGATGCCCAAGGGGCTTGTTATATTCCTTTTTGTTGTGTGCTGTCTGGCGCTTGCCGCTTCAATCGGTATTTCAATTGCCGCGGGCTTTATGATGAACCAAAACACGCACTACGATTTTCCGAGGACGGACAGAAGCAATGTATTTGCGGGCAAAAACGTTATGCTTTTTGCACCTCACGAGGATGACGAAATCAATATTTACGGCGGACTTATTGAGCAGTATGTAAAATACGGCTCAACCGTACGCGTCGTTTTTTCAACCAACGGCGATTTTTACCGCATCGGTAAGCTCAGAATCTGGGAGGCGCTCAAGGTTGCCGACCGTTACCATATCCCGCGTGAAAACTTTATTTTCCTCGGCTACAGCGACAGCATTGTTAACGCCGCAGGCAAGCATATCTATAATAACGAAAGCGGCGAGGAACGCTTAACCTCTCCCGCGGGGCTTAACAAAACCTACGGCACAAAGGCAAAGCCGCCGTACAAAAACAGCAGCTTTACACGAAACAATATTCTCAACGATTTCAAGTCCGTTATTCTTGAGTATCAGCCCGATATTCTTTATTGCTGCGATTATGACGGACATTCCGACCACCGCGCAATCAGCCTTTTCTTTGAGGAGGCTATGAACGAGATTTTAAAGGAAAATCCGAATTACCGCCCGACAGTTTTCAAGGGCTTCGCGTATTCAACCGCGTGGGACGGCAAGGAGGATTATTACAGCCTCAACGCGCTGTCAACCCATCTTAAAAAGCCGTCGGACATTATGCGCGAAACAAATACTTACGCGTGGAAGGACCGCGTGCGTTTTCCTGTTGCAAGGGAAAGCCTTTCCCACGTTATGCAGAATTCGCTCAGCTACAGGGCTATGATGGAGTATTCAAGCCAGACCGCTACCGACCACGCAAACGGAATTCTGAATTCGGATAATATTTTCTGGAAGCGCAGAACGGACAGCGTTTTGTATGACGCTCAGATTAACGCAACAAGCGGCGACCCGTCGCATCTTATTGACTTTAAGCTTGTTGACAGCGACGATATTAAAAACGAGCCGGGTCTGCCGCTTGCAAATCAGTGGCACGCCACAATTGCGGACGAGCAGAAAATCATCGGCATTAAGCTTCCCGTTGCAAGAAAAATCAGTTCAGTAGTGCTTTACGGCAGTCCCGAGGAAAGCAGCAAAATTGTTAACGCAGTGGTTTCTCTCGGTTCTTACCAGTTCTCAACAGGCGAGCTTAATGACGGCGGTACGCCCACCGTTTTCGAGTTCCCGCCCGTTGAAACGGATATGATAGGCATTAAGATTAAAAGCTATATCGGCAGTTGTAAGCTGTTAAAGGTTGAGGCGTTTGAAGAGCCCGAAAGCAACGAACTTCAGTTCATCAAGCTGCAGAACGCAAACGAGGATTTCTGCTACGATTATATCATCAACAAATCGGGCAGGGAGGATTTCACACTTTACAGCTATCCTCCGCAAAAGAACCTTGAATTTGAGGTTGTTACGGAGGACGACGGTATTCAGGTTAATGTTGACCGCGGCGTTATCACGGTTGCCTGCCTTGAGGGCGAGGAGGGTGTGCTTACCATTCGCTCAAAGGAAAATCCCGACATTTACGACTCGGTTGTTATCAGAAATCCTGACGAAAGGGAACGTTATATTCTTGCCCACAAGCAAAAGCGCGAACAGCAATTCCTTTCAATTCCTATGCAGTGGGATTATTACAGAGGACTCCTTCGCCGCTTAACAATTTACAAACCAAGCAAATGGCAATAATAAACAAACAGCCTTCGGAAAATGAACTGCACCAGATTGTGCAGACAGCACAAAAACAGCCTACCAAGGTAGAATATTAAGT
>CADBUK010000156.1 GCA_902797915.1 Oscillospiraceae bacterium | reverse complement strand
TCCGGGCCACACCGTTCGTTCAGAGTATCAGGCAGGCAAGGGTACTCCATGCCTTGTTGCTGTTTATCAGGACGCTTCAGGCCACGCGCTTGACACGGCGCTTGCTTATGCGCTCGGTATCGGCGGCGCTCGCGCAGGTGTTCTTGAAACAACCTTCAGAACCGAAACCGAAACCGACCTCTTCGGCGAGCAGGCTGTTCTTTGCGGCGGTGTTTGCGCACTTATGCAGGCAGGCTTTGAAACTCTTGTTGAGGCAGGCTATGACCCCAGAAACGCTTACTTTGAGTGCGTTCACGAAATGAAGCTCATCGTTGACCTTATTTATCAGTCAGGCTTTGCAGGAATGAGATATTCAATCTCCAACACTGCTGAGTACGGCGATTACATCACAGGTCCGAAAATCATTACTGATGAAACAAAGAAGGCTATGAAGCAGATTCTTACCGACATTCAGGACGGTTCATTTGCTAAGGAATTCCTTCTTGATATGAGCGACGCAGGCCGTCAGGTTCACTTCCAGGCTATGAGAAAGCTTGCTGCAGAGCATCCTGTAGAAAAGGTTGGCGCAGAGGTTCGTCAGCTTTACAGCTGGAACAAGGAAGAGGATAAGCTCATCAACAACTAATCTCTATAATTCAAAAAGACCGCCCGTTTGGGTGGTCTTTTTTTGTGGTCAGTCTAATCCGATTGTTTTGAAAAATTCAAGCTCCTGCTTTGCCTGCTCAAGCGCTTCGTCGGTGCCGATGTCCCTTGCGGTTTTCAGCATAAGGCTGCGGCGGTTTTTAAGGTTATAGCCAAAGCGGTAGCCCCAGGCAAGCGGGGTTAAATACGGCCTGCCGTCTATGAATTTGATGTATGGGATTTCCCGCATTTTTTCATAGGAGGGGAACAGAAGCGCAAGCCTGCGTCCCGCGGCGTCAGGGCTTTTGCCCTCCTCAAGCGCCTTGCGGGCAACCACCGCGCCCGTGCTTTTGCCGTCGGTTCCGAACGCGCCGAAGCCGCACAGAAACGCTTCGGTTTCGGCGGTATCGCAGCCGTAATCAACGCCGATATCAAACCATTTTTTGCACACGGTTAATATGTTTTTTGCAAAATCGCCGAGCCCTGCGGCTTCAAGAATTTCAACCGCCTTTTCGGGCGACGCGCCCATATTTTTGATTGCAACCGCAAAGTCAAGCACAAAGCGTATTCCCGCGCCGTGAAACCAAAAATGGTGCGCCGCGTGCGCAATCAGAAACGCAAAGTGATAGTCGGCGGGCAGTGTGCCGATAAGCCCGTTTTCGCTGAAATCAGCCTTGTCAACAGCGTCGTCAAAGAATTCGGGCGCGTTGGTGCTGCCTATTCTGCCGTTGAGGATTGACGTGTGCACCTCAATAAGCACGCCGTTTTTTTCATAGTCCCAAACGGGACCGTTTGAATTCTTGCAGACGAAGCCCGCTTCTTTAAGCGCCCTGCGCACAGCGCCGCGGTTTTCAATGTCGATAAGAATATCTATATCGCCCATTGCGCGACTTTCGGGTACGGGGTAGTAATTCCTGAGCACAACGCCTTTAAACGCAACAAAACGCAGTTGAGCGGCTGTGAGCGTGTCGCAGAGCAGGGAATAAACCTGCATTTGCAGATTAGCGCTGTAAACCAAATCAAAAAAGCTTTCCTGCGCGGCGGAATAAGCCTCGGCAGGAACAGCCCCCTTGTTTTCGGCGCCGTTAACGGCGCAAAAAAGCACCCCGCCCAGATTATGCAGCCTTGCAAATTCAAAAAGCTGTTTGTAATCTGCATCAGGGCGCAGGTTTACTTTTTCATTATTTATATACTGTTTTAAAATCTGAATAAAATATTCCTTCATTTTATTAACCGAAAACGGCAGCGCCGATTGAAAGTGAAAGAATTGTGATTATAAGCCCTGCAATAAATACGCCGATGGTAATAACGCCGAAGGACTTTTTTCGGTCAAGGTGCAGGAGCGAGGCAAGCAGCGCGCCCGTCCAGCCGCCCGTGCCGGGCAGGGGAATTGCAACGAAGAACAGCAGTCCCCAAACGCCGTATTTATCAATTTTATCGCGCTTTTTAAGGGTTTTTTCCTCAAGCCAGAAGATAAGCTTGTTAACGTAGGGAACTTTTTTGAGCAGCTCAAAAATCCAGTTAATCAGCAGCAGGATGAACGGAATGGGAATAATATTGCCGATAAAGCTGATAATAAAGCCCTTGAACGCGTTCATCTGCAAAAGCACGATTGCCGTAAACATACCAAGCCTGCACTCTAAAATAGGGCAGAGCGAAATGATAAAAACAACCAGCCAGTCGGGGATACCGTGTGCGGTTAAAAATTCCTGAATGGTTCTGCAAACCTCTTGCATAGGCAACTCCTAAATATAGTTATTATCGTTTAAAAACTGATGTGCGGATGTGATTATATTCTTGTCGTTTTCAAATTTGAGAATGCTGAGCGCACGGTCATAAGTGAGCCAGATGTAATCCTCAATTTCCTCCTGCTGAATGGAGGTGTTGGTGTCGTGCGTGGTGCCGACGAAAATTGTTACCCGCTTTTCAATGCGGTTTTGGATTTTGTATTTGGAAATGCTTTCAAAGCCGTCAATCAGCTTAACGTGAATTCCCGTTTCCTCCAGCACCTCGCGGATTGCGGTTTGCTGCGGGGTTTCGCCCATTTCGATATGCCCCTTGGGGAAGCCCCAGTGGGCAGAGCGCCTGTTTTTAATTAAAAGGTACCTGATTTCGCCTTTAATGTCGCGGTACACCACGGCGCCGCAGCTGCTTTCGTAAAGACATTCTAATTTGTAATCAGCAAAGTCCCGTTCAATATTAAGGTGTTTTTTAATATCGTTAATAATAAAGCGGGTGCTTTTCGGGGCAACAATGGCAATTTGCCTGCCGCCTCTTTTTGGGTTGAGCAGGGCAATCACTCTGCCGTCAAAATTGCGCACGGGATGGTCAATCCCCATAATGAATGCAGTTTGGTTTTCCATATCATAAACCGTGCCGAAATTAAGCGGGTAAGTGTAGCCCTCCTCGTCAACCGAGCCAATCGGGATTTCAACCCTGACTCTGACATAAGTTCCGAGCATATTTTCACCACCGAGATAAAGGTTTGAGCAAGGCCTGTTAAAACGCCGTAATTGCCGCCTGCTCATATATGCCATTATTATACTATTGTTTTAAAAAATATACAAGTGTTAATTTGACGGGCAAGCGAAGCTCCCCGATAATTCCGCATTCCGTATTCATAATTCAGAATTAAAAAAGGCTTCCCGAAGGAAGCCTTTTTCTTGATAATCATTTAATCTGAGAATAACGTTTTTATGCGAGCGTCTGAAGCAGTTCGCAAAGGTCGGAGATTACCTGGTCGGTATCGCCCGTAAGCATACCAAGTACCTGGTTAACAACATCTGAGATGCTGTCGTTACCGCCAAGGAGACCGCCGATAAGGTTGCTGATGATATTGAAGTTATCCTTATAGTTGATGGTTTCAACTAAGTAACGGAGAACTGCAATTAACAGCTCGGCTGTGTCTGCCTTTACATAAACTCTGCCGCCGATGGTTGCCGCCTGTGAAGCTTCGTTTCTGATAACCTCGCCGTGTGAAGCAAGTTTGTACCAGTCAATCGGCATAAGCTCAATTCCGAGCGGTGTGCCCTTAATCTTGATGAGCTTAAGAACCTTGTTGATAACGCCTACAATATTGTCTGCGCCGATGATAGGCTTGAGCGAGCCTGCGATATCATAAATATCGAACTTGTAGCTGCCGCCTACAATACCTGTCTTCTGAAGAATCTTGCTGATGTCAACGTTGAGCGCTTTGAGAAGGTCGTTAACCTCAACAATCGGCTCAAGTGCGTCAAGCAATGCGCTTACAGGAGTAATCAGGTTTTCAACAATCTGAAGTACGCCGTCGTTAGCGAAGAACAGCGCAAGGTTCGGAAGCATACTTGCAAGCACCTCAAGAGGAGCGTTAAGAATGTCTTCTACCTTATCAAGCAGAGGATTGATGATGTCAAGGAGAATTGCGTCGTATTCCTTGCTCATATCCTGCCTGTACTGATACTGGGTCTTAATGTTGTAAAGACCGAGCGCTTCCATAAGCGGAACGATGGTTGATGTGTAACCGTCAGAACCCGGAAGGTAGATAATGTTGAACAGGCCGAGTGAAGCGTCGTTAAGGAGAACGTCAAGTACTCCGTAAAGTGGACGGAGAGCTGCGCACAGTGCGTGAACGAAGCTGTCTCTGTCAGTTACGCCCCATGAAAGCGAATCCTTGTTAACCTTGCTCCAGGAGCCTGCAGCTTTAATTGTCTTAGCTGCTGACGGGAAGGTTTCGCCGTAATCCTTATTCATAAGGAGGCTTGCAACATTGTCCGTTGTAAAGTCAATATCTGTTTTAGCAAGAAGGTTTGTTAATGTGTCGTTGCCAACCTTAACGCCTTCAATTGCGCCGTAAAGGCCAACTGCAAGGGAGCTGATAATGCTGTCCTTATAGATTAAGCCGCCTACGAGGCTGTTGAGGTCTGCAAGGCCGCCAACAAGACCGTCAAGCATCGGGCCGAGGATTGTAAGGAATTCAACGTCAACCGTTTCGGGATAGCTGAAGTCGTAATCCTTGGTCTTGAAGCCTGTGTAATCGAAGAACTTATTCTGCGGCTGAGCAACAAGGATGTAGAATACAGCCTTTACAAGCTCATCCTCCTTAGCTGTTGCAATCTGAGCAAAGATGCTGTTAAGGATGTTTGCAAGCTTTTCGTTGTTCTTAATCTTATCAATGCCGTTTACAAGCTTGGTAATTGCTGCGATGTTATCTACGATAGCCTTTTCAAGATAACGGAGAACCGCTACAAGAACTTCGCCCTGGTCAGCGATTACCTGATAGTTCTTACCGCCTGCAAGTGCGCTCTTAACTTCCTTGAGCGTGCCGTGGCTTGCAAGTGTTGCCCAGTCAAAGTCAGGAAGCGTAATGCCGAACTTCTCGTCAAGGATTGAGTTAACAATCGGAAGAATAAGGTCCTGAACATTGAAGCTGTTAAGGTCGCTGAGTCTCAGGTTGATGTCCATACCCAGAGCCTCGCTGAGAATCTGGCCGAGGTCCTTACCTGCGATGGTCTTGATAATATCGTCTACGTTGTAGCCGTACTTGTCAAGCACGCCGAGGAGTTCCTGAGTAATCGGGGCAAGCAGGTTGTTAACTACCTGTGAAATGCCGTTGTTGTCAATGAAGTATGCAAGGTTCGGAAGCACCTTGGTTAAGGTGTCAAACGGAGCCTCAAGTACGTCGTCAACAAATCCAAGGAGCGGATTAAGAATGTCAATTACAAGGTTATCCTTAGCCTTGTTGTAATCCTTAACGTATTCGTTATAGGTTTTAACGCCGTCGCACATAAACGCCTCAAGGAGAGGAATGATTGCGCTTTCGTAAGCGTTAGCACCCTTGATATCCATTTCACGAAGCTCTTCAAGAATCGGGATAAGCTCAATCTTGATGTGGTTGAGCGCGCCGTTTGTAGCAGCCTGATTTTCCGTGAAGATTCTGAGGATACCTTCTTTAAGTGTAATCTTAATCTTAGTATCGCCGCTTGAGGTGTTGATATCAAGATTAAGCATACCGATAATGTTTTCGGCAATGTCAACGATATCAGCGTCGCCCTCTGCAAGAATGAACGCAAGCACATCGTTGATAGGTCTTGTCAAAGCAGCAAGTGCGTTGATGAAGCCCTGCTCTGCCTTTGCGGAGCCGTTTGTGAAGCCCCAGTTAAGCGTGCCGACCTTATCCCAGCTTGAAGCCTTGTTAAGCGCTGCAGCTGCAGAGGAGAAGGTTACGCCGTAGCTGGAGTCTGTAAGATAAGTTGCGAATTTAGCAGGTGAGAAGCTCAGTGCGCCTGAGTTATCAATGCCGCCGTAAACTGCAACTGCAATCTTTGTAATGATTTCGTTTGTGAACAGCTTTTCGTCAACAAGAGCCTTGAGGCTTTCAGCGTCAAGCACGTCGAACTGCTGAAGCAGCGGGAATACTGCCGCAACAACCTCGTCAAGCCTGTCAACCGCGTCCTCAGCGTCCTGAGCGGTAATGCCCTTAGGATATGAGAAGGAGTTGGTTTCCTGCTCAACATACTGGCTGAAGGTCCAGTAAATCTCCGTCGGGTTCTGAGTGATTGCAAGGATGTCTGCAAGCATATTCAGAACCTTGTCAGCGTCAAGAGTGCTGAGGAGGTTAACGAGCTTGGAATTGTTCTCGCCGAGAAGCGACTGAAGAACGTTGCTGTC
>CADBUK010000155.1 GCA_902797915.1 Oscillospiraceae bacterium | reverse complement strand
GCCCTGCTTTTTAAGCTTTGCAAGCATACAAACAATTTTAGTACCGAGATAAGCGCCGTCGTCAAGAAAATAATTTTCTTTAAGCGCTGCGTGGCCGCTTGTTTCAATTGCAAGCGGAGAATTAATACCGCTGTTATTAAGTTCAATTGATTTATCAATAACGTTTTTATAACCGCGCCTGAATCGCAGCTGCTTACCGCCGAGCTTATTTTCAATAAAATCGCGCAAGCCGTCGGATGTAAGGCTGTCCGTAACGATTACGCCGCCTGACTCATTTTCAAGCGCAATTACGGATGCAAGCGCAATCAGACGGTTTCTGTTTATTTCCTTACCGTCTGATGAAACACAGGCAACGCGGTCCACATCGGTATCAAAAATCAAGCCCAAATCAGACTTTGAATTAATAACCATATCGCAGGCGGCTTTGATCGCTTCCTTGTTTTCAGGGTTAGGTATATGATTTGGAAACATACCGTCAGGTTCAAGGAACTGACTGCCGCTTACGTCTGCACCAAGCGGCGCAAGCACCTGATTTGCATAAAAGCCCCCCGCCCCATTGCCCGCGTCAACGGAAATTTTCAGGTTATCAAGCGGTTTGTCTCCGTTATTAACCTCTTTGATAATGATATTTCTGAGGTGCCTTGAATAGTCGCTCATAAAATCAAATTCAACAATACTACCCGCTTTATCCTCAGCCTCAGCGTTTGCAGCAAGCTCAAGAATTTCGGCAACCTCGCCGCCTTCAAGACCACCGTTAACGGTAAAGAATTTTAAACCGTTTCTGTGGTAAGGATGATGGGACGCTGTAATTTCAAGCGCGGCGTCAGCCTTTATTCCGCCGTCAAACTCAAGAACCGTGCTCATAAACATTGCGGGAGTTGAAGCAAGATTAAAATTATACACGGTACAGCCTGCGCCGTTACAAAAAGCATTTGAAGCGGCATTATAAATCCTGTCAGCCGAAATTCGTGAATCGTGGCCGATTGCGATAATTTCAAGCTTCCTTCCGAATTTCTGCTTATACCATTTTGCAAACGCAAGGCAAATATTATTAACAACCTCGTCGGTAAGTTCAATTTCTTCGTTTTCTGTTTTTACGGCAACTCCTCTGATATCGGTACCGCTCTTTAATTTTAAATAATTATCTTTTGTAAGCTTCTGCATCAATTAACCCCTCATTAAAAGCGTTATCATACGCTTCAATTAAAAACTCATACATCGGCGATGAAACCGAAATGATATAACGCAATTCATCAATAATTTCCGTAGTTGCGATTTTCCTTAAATCCGAACAGTTATATATGAAATGCATATTCTTAGCATTAAGGTACTGTTTCAATTCTTCGGGCGCGTCGGGTACTTTATCCTTTTTATAATAATCCCAACTGCCGAAGGAAAGGCCTGCCTGTTTAGCGGCTTCAACTGCGTTCAGCCACCTTTCAGGCTCTTTAAGAATAAGCTTACGCACATAGTCAAACTGCGCAGGCTTTGCCGTTAACATTGCAAGCCCTATTGCATAACCCGTCGGCTCAAATTCGAACCAGTAAAACGGAGCAAAAGGATACGCAAATTTATTTCTGCGAAGCATAAGCCAAAGGTTTTCACGGTATAACATTTTATTTTTGGTACGCCTTGTATCCCTCCTGATACGTGAAACGAGATAGGTTGGATTTGTATCAATCAAAGGGTCAAGGTCGTTGCATAAATCCGAAACGTCAAGAATCATCTGCCGCATAGGAACGGTAGCGCCCTGTTTTAGTTCCTCTTTATGCTCCTCATAAAAAGCTTTTGAATCATTAAACCTGTTTAAAGCGAGAAGCTCTATAGTTTCGGGTTTGATTCCGCTGTAATTATACATTTAACAATCCTCTTTCAAGCATTTTCTGCGCGGCAAGCATTGCGCATAGTTTTGCACTGTGGAAGGTTAATCCGCCCTGAATCCACGCGTAATACGGCTCTCTGATAGGCGCGTCCGCTGAAAGCTCAATAGACGAACCCATAGTAAACGCGCCCGCAGCCATAACAACCTGACTTTCATATCCGGGCATATCCCAGGGCTCAGGTGAAACAAAGCTGTCAATAGGGCTGCCGCTTTGAATGCCCTGACAGAAAGCAACAAGACTTTCGGGGTTTTCAAGCCCGAGGGACTGAACAATATCGCCCCTTTTAGCGTCAAAAGCAGGCGTGGTTTTATAACCGAAGCCGCCGAACAAAGCGGATATATAAACAGCGCTTTTAAGCGCCTCTCCAACGGTGTGAGGGGCATAAAACAGGCCCATATACAGCTCCCTGTTCATTCCGAGAGTTGCGCCGACCTCCTTGCCGAGACCGGGGGTAGTTAAGCGGTAAGCGCATTTTTCAACCAAATCGTGTCTGCCCGCAATGTAGCCGCCCGTTGTGGCAATTCCTCCGCCCGCATTTTTAATCAATGAGCCCGCAATTAAATCTGCGCCGACATTTGTCGGCTCAAGCTTTTCAACAAATTCGCCGTAGCAATTGTCAACCATTACGATAACATTCGGGTTCATTTCTTTAGCAATTTTAACAACCCTTTCAATTTCGTTTATAACAAGGCTCGGTCTGAGCTCATAGCCGCGGCTGCGCTGAATATACACCATTGTAACGCTGTCATCAACAGCGGCGCTGATTGCCTCGTAATCAAGCCTTTCATCCTTCAGCGGAACTTCGTCATAATCAATGCCGAAATCCTTTAAAGAGCCCATTTCAGAGCCTTTTATGCCTATAACGTTATGAATAGTATCGTAAGGCGTTCCAGTTACGCAAAGCATTTTATCACCCGGGCGAAGCACGCCGAACAACGCAGTCGCAAGTGTATGTGTGCCGCAGGTAAAATTATGTCGAACAAGCGCGTCTTCCGCTCCGAATACGTCAGCCCAGATTTTGTCAAGGGTTTCCCTGCCTCTGTCACCGTATCCGTACCCCGTTGATGAAACAAAATGACTTTCGGAAACGCCGTTTTTTATGAAGGCGGAAATAACCTTTTGCTGATTGTATTCGGTTATTTCGTCAATTTTATCAAACTGAGTTTTAGCAGCGGCAAGCGCTTTTGCAGAAGCCGCTTCAATTCGCTCGTCAATTTTAAAAAAGCTGTTCATTTATACATTCTCCATTTACCGCAGTTTTCAAAGCCAAGTCTTTTGTAAAAGCTTTCGTTTTTACCCTGCTCCCGAAGCAGATAAGCCGTGCCCTTAATGTCACAGCACATTGCCGATACAAGCGAGGAAGCGTAACCCATTCCCCTGTATTCAGGCTTTGTCTGTACTGCGGAAATAATAGCGTCATCATTATAAATTGATGAAAATATAGCGGAAGATATTATTTCATCGTCAATGTTAATTGTGTAAGCCTTTGCGGCTCCATGCCTGATTCGGTGGCTTATATCAACGTACCATGCTTCAAAATCCGTATTTTCATAATCAATAAAATTAAATAAATCGAATAAATGAGGATATTCGTCAATAACACGGTAATCGCAGGGCAGTTCAATTTTTTTTGAGGTTTTCATAATTGAGCCCTGTTCATATTCGGCGTCAAGCTCAAGCAATTCGCTACAGAACAAGCTTGAAAAGCCGATGAATTTAAGAAAATCTGAAAGCTCCTCAAAATCTGCTTCAGCGGTAACAGAAATGTTTACAATACCGTCAAGCACGTGGAAAATTGCCGTAACGCTGCCGTCATCAGCCATCTGTCTGAAAAACCTTACAAACGGGTAGCTGAAGCCATAAGCCTTTGCAAGAGAAAGCACTCTTAAAGCAAATATATCGTAGTGCTTAAATTCATTTAATTCCGAAAAATCAGAAACCTGCTCAATCATAAATGCGTTCCAAGTATGCTTTTAATAGTTTTTCTGTCTGTTCAATATCGCTTTTCTTAACAACGCTTGCGCCCGAATGAATATACCTGCACGGAAGCGAGACGGCAAGCACTCTGCAGCCGTTACCGCTTCTCTGAACGGCGCCTGCGTCATTACCGCCCGCAATTCTTGTTTTCGTCTGTGCCTTTATTCCGATTTCAGCGGCGCAGTTCATAGCGGAACTGTAAAGCTCTTTATCGTATATAGTGTGCCTGTCCATATAGGAAATAACAGGTCCTTCGCCAAGCACACAGCACCTGTCAGCACCAGATACGCAGTTGAGGTCAGCCGCAGTAGTAGCCTCAAGAATTAATGAAACGTCAGGGTTTACGGTGTATGCCGAGCATTCGGCACCGCGCAAGCCGACTTCCTCCTGAACGTTAAAGCAAAAATAAGTGCTGTGTTTAATTTTAGACTTAATCAGCTTAATCATAAGATAACAGCCGATTCTATCATCAAGCGCTTTTGATTTAACGTATCCGTTTCCGAATTCAAGAAAATCTGAATTAAAATACACGGTGTCGCCGAGAGAAACGTATTTTTCCGCCTGCTTTCTGTCAACGGCGCCTATGTCAACATAAAGCTTTTCAAAATCGGGCGCTTTTTTCTTTTCATCGTCAGAAAGCAGATGTACAGCCTTAGAGCCGATAACGCCGTTAATACCGTTAACGGTAACCCTTCTGCCAACAACAACCCTCGGGTCAACTCCGCCTACAGGGCTGATTTTGAGGTAACCGTCGTCTGTAATGTAATTTACAATAAACGCAACCTCGTCCATATGGGCGCAAATCATCAGCCTGTTTTCAGGCTCCACTGCACCTTTTTTAAACGCGATAATATTGCCGAGAGAATCAACGCTGTATTCGCAATAATCTTTAATCTGCGCGATTATAAACTCTCTGACGGCATCCTCTCTGCCTGATGCACCGTTTAAAAGGCATAATTCTTTAAGCATTCAAAACACCTGCCTTTTCCCTGATGTAAGCGGCAATAACATTTGCCGTGCTTTCAACATCTTTAACGTCAATTACTTCAATCGGGGTGTGCATATATTTAAGCGGAATGGAAACCAAGCCGCATTTAATACCGCTTTCTGTAATTGAAATTACGTCTGCATTTGTACCTGTAACGCCGTTCATTATTTCAGTCTGATACTGAACGCCTGCCTCTTCGGCAGCAGAAATCAAGCCCTTTGATATTCCGTTATCAAGAATGGGAGAAATACCTATCATTGCGCCTTTTGAAAGCTCGCCGCATTCTTCCTTTTTACAATCAGGAGTATAACCGAAGGAAACGTCAACTGCAATTGCTTCGTCAATATTTTTGCCGAAGGGTCCGACTTTTGCACCTCTTATGCCAACCTCTTCCTGTGAAGAAAACATTGCCGTAACCTTGACGGGCAAATCCTTAACAGCGTTAAGCGCAAGAATAATTGCGGCACAGCCCGCTCTGTCATCAAGGCAGTTAGAAGAAATTCTTCCGTCAAGAAGCTCTGTAAAATAATGTGCAAAGGTAACTCTGTCGCCAACAGATATGGTTGATGCGGCTTCATCGTGCGTCATACCGATATCGATTGCAATTTCATCAATTTCGGGTACCTTGCTTTCGTCGCCGTCTTTCTGAAGGTGCGGAGGAAGCGTTGAAATAACGCCGCGTACTTCCCTTTTGCCCCAAACAGAAACCTCGGCGGCAAGAAGCAGTCTTCTGTCAATACCTCCGCAATTTGAAACCCTGAGAAATCCGCTGTCGGTTATTTCGGTAACAACAAACCCGATTTCGTCTGTATGCGCGTCAAGCAAAAAATGGTAACCTTCGCCGACTGTGCAAAACAGATTATTCATTGAGTCGGTGCTAACCGTACCGATAGGTTCAAGTATTTCACGCAAAACATCTTGCAGATTATCCTCTGTACCCGAAACTGCGGGAACAGAGACAAGCTTTTTTATTAATTCCAAAGTATCCATATTAATCTTCAAATCCATTCACTAATTCTTTAAACTTTCTGCCCCTGTATTCAAAGGTTTTGAACTGGTCAAACGCAGGGCACGCAGGACAAAGAGAAACAATATCGCCGCTGACAGCCTTTTCCTTTGCAATATTCAGCGCGTTTTCCATTGTGTCGGTCTTTACAACCTCAATACCGCTTTCGGCAAAGCCGTCGGCATTAACAACGCAATCGTAAATCTTATCGGCTGTTGCACCGTTTAAAACAAGAAGTTTAACCTTTTCAAGAATAAGCGGCGCCATCTGGCTCATATCGTTACCCTTATCTGACCCGCCGCAAATCATAATGATTTTTTGATTAAACGCTTTAAGCCCGCTTATAACCCTTGACGGCGACGTTGCAATAGAATCGTTATAATATTTAACGCCCTTATACTCACGCACAAATTCAATTCTGTGTTCAACACCGCCGAAGGTTTTTGCCACGCTTACAATATCTTCAACCGAAACCAAGCCCCATACCGCAGTAATTGCCGTGCAATAGTTTTCAACATTGTGCATTCCGGGGATAACAATATCATTTTTGTTCATTACAGGAGTTTCAACACCGTTTTCTGCAAAAACAATGCTGCCGTCAGGTTTCATATAAGCGCCGTTTTCAACGGGATGGCTGATTGAAAACTGATACAGCCTGCCTCTTACGTCAAACCGCATATCGTGATAAACTCTGCCGCCGATTGAATAATCGCAGTCAGCGTTAAGGACGGATTTTGCGCCCGCAGACTGATAAATAAGGATATTACGCTTTGAGTCAACATATTCGTCAAGCGAAATATGATGGTCAAGATGTGTGCTTTCAATATTCGTAACAACAGCAATGTCGGGCTTACTAACCATATTACCCATTGTTAACAGCTGGAATGACGAAAGCTCTACAACGGCAAAGTCATTCGCAGTTATGTTTTCAAGTTCGGGCATTAACGCTTTGCCGATATTTCCGCCGAGATAGACGGTCTTGCCGCTTTTTTTAAGCATTTCGGAAATAAGCGTTGTTGTGGTAGTCTTGCCGTTTGAGCCTGTTACAGCGATTATTTTTGCAGGGCAGTATTTAAAGAAAACCTCCATTTCGGTTGTAACCTTTTGCCCTCTTTCAATACATTCGCCAATCCATTTGTTCTGAAACGGAAGAATACCGTGTGAACGGAAAATTAAATCCATTTCAGGCAAAGCGCTGAGGTAATCGTCGCCAAGGCAGAAATGTACGCCGAGCTTATCAAGCTCTTCGCAGATTTCCCTGCCGATATATTCCCTGTCCCTTTTATCACAGGCATATACGTCAATTCCGTGAGAGGCAAGCCATTTGGCGCAAGGAACATTTGCAACACCCATACCTACAAACGCAACCTTTTTGCCGCTCAAATCTTCTAAAAAGTTCTTAACATCATTAACCATAGATAACTCCTTAATGAATATTAATTACGTCAGCTGTCAATTCGCTGACTGTTGCTGTTTTAAATCTTTCCTCAAGCCTGTGCTGAAATTCAAGCCTTTCCTTAAATTTCAGACTGTCTGCAATCGGAAGCTCTGCCATCTGAAAATAATTAACAATCATCTGCTGACATTTTGTTTGCTGATTGCCGAGAAAATACAGCTTATTATTGCTCGGCTCCGCAATTGCGATTGCTAATCTGATTTGTGATTTTCTGCCGAGAGAAGCAATAAGCTTTGAAAGCGATACCGCATTATCCTCCGCATTGTCTGTTACAAACAGAACTACGCCGTTTCCCTTTCGCTTCAGCGTGTGGTAGGTAATGTCGTTAACCACGGTGTCGAGATACGCTATAACATCGTTTCTGTCCAGACTGCCGACTTCGGCACAATATATAAACTCTTTTCTTTTGTCCGCATAAAAGCGGAATTCAAGCTCATCAAGCTCAAAATCACTTTTAACGGAATACATAGCGCTGTCAAGCTGATTTTTTACTTCGGAAATATATTCGGATATATCAGTTATTTCTGAATTTATAAGATAATAACCGCAATCCTCAATTTCGTCCGAAATATTGCCAAGCACTACGTCGCATTTTCCGTACTTTGTGTAATATAAAAACACAAGTACCAAAATTAGAATTATCAGTGCATCGCAGATATAACTGAAAACTACGGACATTAAAGAGCTGTATGCGTCAATAGTCGGCTTTGCGCCTATATAAAACACGTTGAAAATTGCGCCAAACGCAACAAAAAATGTCATAAGCGATTTAAGGCGTTTTTGTTTATCCCTTATACTCATTATTTAATCATCTCCGCAAACTCTGCTTCTGAAATAACGTTAACCCCAAGCGCGTTAGCTTTGTCAAGCTTGCTGCCCGCCTCTGCGCCTGCGAGAACGTAATCCGTTTTCTTTGAAACGCTTGAAGACGTTTTACCGCCGAAGCTCTCAATTATTGACGAGGCTTCGCTGCGCTTATATTTCTCAAGCGTACCCGTAAGCACAAAGGTTTTGCCCTCAAATCTGTTGTCAACTACCACGGAATTTGAGTTCATATTAACTCCGCTTTGTTCAAGATTTCTAATAAGCTCAAGCGATTTAGGATTGCTGAAGAAATCAACAACGCTTTCCGCCATTATTTCGCCGAAGCCGTCAATTGCAAGAATATCCTTTTTTGAAGCTTCTATAATTGCGTTCATAGACTTAAACTCGTCGGAAAGCAGCTTTGCGGCCTTGGCGCCTATATGGCGGATACCGAGCGCAAAAACAAGCTTGCCGAGGTCGTTTTGCTTGGACTTTTCAATAGAATTGATAATATTTGAAATGCTTTTTTCCTTAAAGCCTTCGAGTTGAGCATCATTAATTCTGTCAAAAGTTAAGGTATAAATATCCTCGGTTTTGGTAATCAGCCCGTTATCAACAAAGGTTTCAATAATGGCGGGACCGAGCCCCTCAATATCCATAGCGTCCCTTGAACAGAAATGAATAAGATTTCTTAAAAGCTGTGCGGGACAATCGGGATTTATACATCTGATTGCTGCCTCATCCTGCTCACGAACAACGGGAGCGTTACAGCTTGGGCATACGTCGGGAAATACAAAACAGGTATTGCTGTTATGCTCGTTAACACACAGAACCTCGGGAATAATATCTCCCGCTTTACGAACGGTTACTATATCGCCTATTGCAATACCCTTTTCATTAATAAAGTCCTGATTATGAAGCGTTGCCCTTGAAACCATAGTTCCCGCCAGATGAACGGGCTCAAGCACTGCCGTTGGAGTAAGAACGCCCGTTCTGCCGACGGCAATTTCAATATCAACAAGCCTTGTCTGTTTTTCCTCAGGCGGATATTTAAAAGCAACAGCCCATT